>JAYSYI010000079.1:0-7265 GCA_043727665.1 Limnoglobus sp.
GCCCAAGTGCATAAGTCGAAGCCGCCGCGAGGCTCGAACCGACGACGGAACCGACGAACGGGATGAACTTCGCCACTTCGCGAACCGCTTGCCGCGCGATCAAGCCCATGCCGAGCGACCCGGCGAGTTCGAGGAATCGCACCGCCGACATTTCCTGGCCGTAGATCTTCGCCAGATGGTACACCATCCGCGTTTGCACGGCTGGCAACAGCACCAGATCGACGAACGGAATCGGGATCGCGCCTGCTGTGGCGGCCAGCGAGGAGTAGCCGAGGATCACCGGCCCTGCATGTTTCTGATGCAGATCCTTGAGCGTTGTCGTCAACTCCGCCGCACGCGACAACGACTGCCGATAAGCTTTCGGTAAGAAGTTCAGGATCGTCTGTTTGAGATGTTCGCCGCCGTAATCGGTGTCCGTGTAGCCTTCTTCGGGCTTCGTCAGGTCGATTGGCACGATGGCATCGAACAAACCATCGAATTGCCGGGCGTGTTCGGCAATCAACCGGCGAACGGGGTCGTCCGACATGGCATTCGGCACGAGATCGACGAACGGGTAAGGCTGTTCGTGCGCTTTCGACGGGTCGACTTCGTGCGTGCAGGTGAGTGCCAAAATGATCGGCCGCGAGCGGTTGGCCGCACGGATCGGCTTCAGTCCTTCGCGCAAATTCCCTTGTGCGAGGTCGGTGAGCTTGACGGTCACAACCATGACGTGCGCTTCGTGGCCGAACGTCTGTATATCTTCGGTTGGATCGTAACCCGGTTCGCCAAGTCCGCGCGTATCGAGGAATGTGCAAAGCGGGGCTTCGGCGATGGGAAACGGGTACTTGCGGCTCGTTTTCGTACACGGCAGGAAGCCATTGCCGATGGCCGCATCGTCGGCACCGGTGAGGTAACGCACGATCGAGGTTTTGCCCGTTTGCGTCTTGCCGAACAGCCAAATGACCGGTGCGGGGACTTTGTCGCGCAAATCCGCCAACGCCAGTTCGAGGCCTTCCGGCGAAGCATCGGTGTTCCAAAGTGTCCGGACGACGCCCCACGCTTGCCGGAAGTGACTACCCCACATCGTAAACCCTCCATCAGTTGCCTGTATGATAGGACTTCTGATGGCGATTCTCTCGCGAAAAACTACTTCGTCTCCTTCAACCGCAGGTTGCGGTACTCCATTTGGCCACGATCCGCTTCCAGGCCGATGCTGCCGGTCTCGGGGAGTTTCAAGGCGTCCTCCAGGACTTCGTCGTTACATGTGCAATGGGCGACTTTTCCCTTCACGATCACGACGATTTCGTTCCAGTCTTGTGGTTTATATTTCTTCAGCATCTTGTACGGCCCGGCCACGAGGTAATCCCGCACCTGTAACTGTGGGGCACGCACGAACAGCCCGCTATCGGCGTTCTTTTCGGCGCGAAATTCCAGACGTAACTCGAAGTCCTTGGGAAACTTTGCGGTCGTCCAGAGTTGTGCAGTGCCCTTTCCTGCATTGACGACGATCATGCCATCTTTGGCGGTGTATCGCTTGTCGGATGCCTCGGTTTTGCCGTCGAACGCCTCGAATTTATCCTTGGTCTTGTAGCCCCACCCGGTGAGATCTTTGCCGTTGAACAACTCGATCGTCCCTGCTTCGGGCTTCTCGTCTTTAGCGGAAACGGCCGCGGCACAGAGTGCGAACGCGAACAGGCTACAAATCAGCGAACGGAACATCGTAAAGTCCTCGAAACGACAAGATAGATGGCACCACTCGGCACCTGAATTGACGAGTGGAACAGATATCTCGCCACAATGCAAGCGATAATAAACACCGGTTAGCGCGGCTTCCAATTCAGGTGGCGGTCGAGGAATGCGAAGGTGCCTTTGCCGTGGATTTCGTGCCCGCCTACGAAGAACTCAAGTTCCGTGCGATCACCGATCTTCAACTTGTTTTCGTACAAATACCGAACCTTAGCGAATTCGTAAGCGATCATTTCATCAGTACCGACGCCATCATCGTGGCCGCGTTCGACCATGAACGGCCGCGGCGCGATCAGGTTCGCCATCTCGGCATAGTTGTAGGTGTGCCCGAGATCAAATTCCAGCATGTCGTATTCTTTCGTGAACATGTAGCTCATGGGCAATTCCGTACTGACGATCTTGCCGATCCATTCGTTGAAGTCGCCGGAACAAATACTGAGGCAATAGCGTTTTTCCACGGCAGGCACCCGCATCGCGGTTTTGCCGCCATAGCTCAGGCCGTAAAACGCGATGCGTTTTGCATCGACATTTGGCTGCGTTTCGAGCCAATCAATGATCCGCTGATGTTGCCGTATGATGAAGCTGAATAGCGACAATTTCAGTGGGTTGGCCTTGCGCAAGATCTGCCGAAAATGCGTGTCGAATATGTATGGGTTCTGCGGCGCGAAGACGATGTAGCCACGATCCGCCAGTTGGGCGGCATACGAATTATAATATTTCGTACGTTCCTTCGGATTGCAAACATCGGTTGGCCGCCCTTCGAGACCATGTTGGCAAACGACAACGGGCCGTTTCTCGCCCGGCTTCATATCTTTCGGCAATAGTATGATGCCATACGCGAAAACATCATCGTACACATCGAGCACCACTTCGTGGCCCGTCCATCTCGGCGTATCGTAGATTTGTCGCGAACGCGGGTTCAGGGGCATCATCGGTTCAGGCAGTTTGCCGATCGCGTCTTCGTGGAAAGTATTGCGATACCACTCGCACGAAGCTTCCCATTTCTCCGGCGAACTCGCATCCGCTTTCTTCCAAAACTCCTTGCGAACCGGCTCCGAATGCCGCCACAGGTTCTGCGAGTAATCGACGAGTTGATCGAATTGGCGTTTGTGACGTGGCCCTAAATCGATCGCCGATTGCATGGGTTTAAGTGGTGCGAATTCACTAACTGTTAGTTGCATGGCTTTCAAGAATAGTTGCGTGGAAACGATCGTGTCGGTTTTCCCAGTAGACGGATGCAGTACACCTGGTGCGGTTCCGCTGCGGCCGGGCTTAGATTCGACGGTTCGCTGCCAAACCGGACTTACCATCGCATGATTATCCACGAATACCCGCGGTAATATCATCGCGGCAATCTGGGCGTCGCCATATTCGCGAACGCGATCCCACACATTGCGATCAATCGGCTCCTCCCACATTTTCTCGCGTTCTCCGAAGTAACCCGCGACTTGGGTGGCCGCGATTCGTTCATCCAACGCACCCACATAGAGTGCGATCATACCACCATCGCCGTAGCCGATCACACCCACTTTACACTTTGAATCTTGTTTCTCGAACCAATCGACGGCGGCAAGAACCTTTTGCACTTCGTATCCCGGTAGTGTCCGGCCCATCTCGTAGCACATGCGATGGATCCATTCGCGATGCGTATAGTTGGTCCAGCGATTCATACTCGCATTGCCGGAATACTTGTCGTCGCGGTCGATGAGCATCGGTATGAGAACGCGGCACCCATCCTGCGCCAGTCGCAAACCAAAGTCATCGCCCGGCATTAGCCTCGCGAGTTGTTCGGGGTGTTGATCGGCATGCGGAATCGCAACGGCATTGGCTTTCGGTTTTCCCTTCGGCTCGATGAGTAATCCTTCCGCATCGACGCCGTTGAGCACGGCCCAGCGGACCGCATAAATTTTGCACCCGTCCACTTCTGCAAGCAACGCTGGCTGATCTGGCCCACCGACATATTCGAGCTTGGCAGGCAGACGAACATCGACGACGCCGAGAATTTTCTTCAAGCGTTCCCGCTTTGCTGGCAACTCTGATTTCTTCCAAAGCGCATCCCGTTTCGCGGGGGCCGCCACCAGTTCGCGGTCCAGATACTTGTGTATCCCATCGACCATGTTCTTCGCGAGATCGCCATTGGTGGTCAGTGGCTTCGTGTTGGGCAGTGGCTCCGCAGATACGCTCTGTATACAGCCACATAATACACATAAGATCGTACTGAGAATACCGCGCATAGTCTTCATCCACTTGGTGTATACATGTCGTGTTAAAATACCTCGAGTACCGGCGAGGCGTCGATGATTTTCACCGGTTTGCCATCGGGGCCGGGCATTGTCGTTGTGGGTGGGAATCCGAGCGCGTAATAGATGGTTGCGACGAATTCCTGGCAACTCACGGGGCGGTTTTTTGGCTCGCTGGCGGTGGCGTCCGATTCGCCGATGACGTGCCCGCCTTGTACGCCGCCACCGGCGATGATTGCCGTCCAGCATTTCGCCCAGTGGTCGCGGCCACCGTTGCGGTTGATCCTCGGCGTGCGGCCAAACTCGCCGACTGCCACGACGAGCGTGCTCTCGAGCAATCCATTTAACATCAGCGAATCGAGCAACCACGTATAGCAAGTGTCGAACTCGGGCGCGAGATGATTGCGGTAATCGTCCAGTGTCGTTCGCAACGCCCCGCCATCGGCGTGACAGTCCCATGTCATGCGATTGAACACCGTATCGTACGGGTTGATCGTGATAAATTTCACGCCGGTGTACGCGCATTTTGAGGCGAATTCGCAGCATTCGGCCAGAGTTGCATCGTCGTCATCCCAAGAGTAGACACCGGGGAGACAGTTCTTTAGCCACTTGCCACGAAAGCAATCGTCCGCCTTTGCCATGCCGAAATCGGGTTGGCCGTACGGCAGTATCACCGTGCGAAACGGATCGTACTCGCCCGTCGAAGTAAGGTGATCGACGACACTGCCGATCCACGGCCACTCCATATCTGACTCGAAAGTGCGGCCCGTATTGAGTAGCTGAAAGCCGTTGTCGTGAGTCGGTGCCAAGTCGTGATGCATCGTGCGGATGAGCGAAAACTTGTCGGCCATCGCGGCCATTTTGGGGAACAATTCGCTGAAGTGCGTGCCCGGTATCCGCGTCGGAATGCTGCCGAACGGCCCGCGAATCTCGCTCGGCGCATTCGGTTTCGGATCCCACGTATCGATCTGGCTCGGCCCACCCGTGAGCATCAACATGATGACGCTATTGGCTTTAACCGTATGCGAAATCGCGGCTTGCCCCGACGAACCGACCGCGAGTGACATCCCGGTGGCAGCAGTGGCTTTGAGGAAATCGCGACGGTGTTGCGTGTGCGTTATCATGCCGACCTCGTCCCGGTGTGGGTTCGATGAGTACGGCACAATCGTAACGAATTGTTTTGCAAACGCAATCAAAATCGTCGCGTTACGCGGCGACGACCGAGGATTCTTCGCGCACCGCAGACAGCGGCTTGAACGCGCGCAACACAAGTACGCGGCCGAGGAAGCGCTCAAGTAGGTTCGTGGGCAATAATCGCCAGACGTGGGGTAACTCGGATCGCCGCAGATGCCGTTGGTGGATGCGGAAATCGCGGAAGCGGGAGAAGGCCGTGCGTAATTCGTGCGCGGTCAATTTCGGGCTGGTCGTCGGTGCGGGCGGGGCTTGCCAGTAAAGGCGTTGCAGCGGCAACAGCCAGCGTTGCCATCGACTAACATCGTACCACGCGGGGAATAGTGCGAGCAGTTTTCCGCCTGGTTTCAGCACGCGATACATCTCCTCAGCAACATTTACGATGTTCGTATGATGGGTATGCAGCGTATTCAAATAGGCGAGGTCGAACGCACCGCGTGCGAACGGCAACGTTTCCGCAGTCGGCGTTTCGACGATCGGCAAGTTCAGGCCGCGCAACTCAAAATTCCGCCGCATCGCCAGTGTGTCGTCGAGCGGTAACGCACAAATCGTGACTTGCGTTTCGTGCCGCCGATATTGGATCGCATCGGTCCCCAACCCGGGGCCGACCATGACGAGCGATTCGCCGACGTGCCGCCGAAACTCCAAGAGTTTCGGCAACCACTCGCCTTGCCGCGCGTAGCGTTTGAGTTCGATTTCTTCGTACCAACCGCGCGTAAACGGTTCGAGTCCGCGTGCGTTAGGTCGCTCGAACGGCGACCGAAGCAACTCGCGTGCCGCCATCCGGCAAGCCGGGTCCGGCTCGCTGTCGTAGATTCGGAATTGGGGCACAACATCGGGTAACATCCCGCCATCGATACCCGCGCCGCGCCTGAACGTCAACGCAGATTTAGAGTTCGGCGAGTGGCCTGCCGTTGTCGGCGATAATGGGGATTGGCCGACCTTGCGGGTTCAACCAGTTCGTATCGAGCGGTATGCCGAGGTGCTGAAACACCGTGGCAGCGAGGTCGGAGGGGATGACTTTGCGGCTCTTGATCGTTCCGCCTTTCGCGTCGGTACTGCCGATAACTTGGCCGTGATTCAGTCCGCCCCCGGCCATCAACATCGACATGACAGGGAGCCAGTGTTCGCGCCCGGCGTCTTTCGTCATCACGGGAGATCGCCCGAATTCGCCGAGCATCAGGATCAACGTCGAATCGAGCAAACCGCGCGTTTCGAGGTCTTCGATCAGCGCCGTCAGCGTGCGGTCGATTGTCGGCAAAATCGGCGTCAGGCCCTTCTGGATGCCGCCCCACGGTGGGACATTATCGCCATGATGATCGAAGTATCCCCAGCGCCCGCTGACCGTCACGAACGTCGTCCCCGCTTCGACCAACCGCCTTGCCAGCAGTGCTTTTTCGCCGATACTCGTGCGGCCATACGACTCGCGCACTTTGTCGGATTCGCGATTCAAATCGAACGCCTGCCGCACCGCCTGCGATGCGACCATGTCCATCGCCATACTGGCATAACGATCGACGCTTTGCATTTGCGCTTCAGAATCTAGCTCCTTTTGCATCGTGTCGAACTGTTGCCGTAGTGTCGAGCGATCTTGCAATCGTGGCAGATCGACACCCGCAGTCAGCGCCAGTCTACCGGGAAGTTCGTTGCCTTTCACCGGTTCGAAGTTGTGGCCGAGGTGTCCGGCCCCCCAGATGTCGGCCTTCCACGAGTCGGCTAAACCGACGAAAGCCGGCATTGCGGGTGCGTTCGGGCCGCGAAACTTGGCCGCCACTGAACCCATCGACGGGAAGCCGCCGCCGTCTTGCCCGTTGTTCGTTCTTCGGGCGTAGGGATTGCCCGCCTGAAGCGTGATCGGCGTGTGATCGCTCGACGAACAATCGACCGAGCGAATCACCGTCAGCTTGTGCATCAACTTCGCTTGTAGTGGGAGATGTTCGCTGAAGCGCACGCCAGGTACACTCGTGGCGATACTCTGGTACGGTCCGCGAATTTCCGGCGGGGCGTCGGGCTTCGGATCCCACGTGTCGATCTGGCTGGGGCCGCCCGACAACCAGAACAGTATCACCGATTTCGGGTCGCGTTGCGAACTCGGATTCGCCGCTTGAA
>JAYSYI010000080.1:0-2344 GCA_043727665.1 Limnoglobus sp.
TCGCCCTTGAATACGAGTTTGTCGCCCCACGCGAGCACGCTGTCGAATAGCTGACGCATCCGGCGAACGTGCGTGGCGGCTTTCTCGACGACATCCGCACCCGACACCGATTCCACGGTCACGTGTTTGCCGTGCCGCACGCCGACGCAAAGGCGATCGCATTCGATGAGCTTACGGCCTTCGTTGGCCACGTGATACGCGCACTCGGTCGTGTTCAGCGTGCCGTGAATGAGCCTTGCGAACCCTTCGACTTGGGCGAAAACTTTATCGAGGCCCGCCGCTTGTCGCGTGTTCGAGAAAGTGTGGTACTGGCTGGCGTAACCCGCCATCTGCACCGTGTAGTTCAGGAACGTCGGGTACATCCGCGGGTCGTGCGTCGATTCTTGGAAGATCTCCAACAGCCCAAGTGGCGACTTATCTTGTTGCACGATCGGTGCGAACAGCGTGAAGAATTCGGTGAGGTTTCGCGCGGGTACTGGCCCCGGTTCGGCGAGGCCGGAGACTTGGCCTTGCGGCTCGATCATCACCGGTCGCGGCGGTTGCGCTTGGAAGATCTGCCGAAGCACTTCGTTGTGGCACTGCCGCCCGCCACGCTTACTATCGAGGCCGACTTTGTCCAAATTGAGTTGGCACGCGACTTGTAGGAAACCTTGCGGCGTCCGTAGCCAAACCGCGCCTGCGGGTGCATTGATCGCGGTCAGGGCGCTATTCAAAAAGCGTTCGTAGAAGTCCGTCGGAGCGAGCGTCGATCCGGCCAGCTTCGAAGCCTCCGAGAACGCCTCGTCGATTTGTTGGCTGAACCGGTTCTTATCACTCGGCGGGTTCGTGCTCACGGCAGTTCTCGGGTTAGTCGGTAAAGTCAGCCCAATCGGCAAGGGCCGAATTATCATACCCTTATGGCGAGTCAGTTGCAAGGACACTCGCCAAGCCATTTATATGATGACGCCTCCGCCCCAGATCACTCCAGTCGAATTCAACATTTTCTTGAGAGTGGTAGTACCAAGCGATAGCGCCCGTTGCACCCTCGTTGCATTTTAACGGTGCGACCGGCCCGTAGCATCGTATCAGGTGGCTCATACCTTCGACGGGTTCCGAAACCCGACGGATTGAACGAATCGCGAAAACCGTCACTCGGCCGGGTGCTGATTTTCCCACGTCAAGATGTGGTGCATCAAGTCCGGCGGTTCGATCGAATGATTCGGCAATGGCCACGCGAACCGTTCGGCAGCAGCCAACTGCGACGCGCCGCCACGCTCTTTCTTCCCCGGATCGCACCAGAGTTTGACGAACCGGCCGATCGCTTTGCCGCGCCGACTGAGCCGACGGATGAGCTTACGCGCATCGTCTTCATCCCGCGCCGCCTCCATCAGCAGCCCCGCCCAGTCGGTCATCCAATCGATCAGCATCCGGGCTTCTTCGTCGCCCAAATCCCGAGTCAACGACTCATCGCGCGCTATTTCGCGGATGAGCGGATCGCAATCGACAGTCATTCCATTTCCCCCAACGCCCAACCGAACGACTCAGGGTCGGCGGGCAGCCCATCCCCCAACGGGCCGCCACACCGTTCCCCATCCCCAAGTCAATTTCGGTCCCACTCGCGTTTATGAAGGGGCCGCATACCAACAACCCACGCTCCTCGCAAGCGCGAATCGCACGGAATTGATCCGAGTGATTCCGAGTCCAAGCGAGCGGTGGGCGTAAGCCCACTGATCCAGCCACAAACATGTGAAATGTTACACATGCAAAGCGAACGAAGTTGCAATCGAAAATGCAGATTGCTCCCGACGCAGGAAGAATCAGGGGAGTGACCTCCCCCGCTCGCCTAGACCGAACCTCGGCTCCGGCCAGCCCGCAGCGCAAGCAAGGGGACTCGCAAAAAACTGCATGCCGTGCCGCGAACGCGAAATCGCAACCCCTTGCTTGCGCTGCGGGCTGGCACGAACAGACCTCATTCCGGGAAGTCGCTCGTCACCTTGCACTCGGGCAGCGCGGCCCGGAATTTCTTCACGCCTGCGGCGGTCACTTTCGAGCCTTGCAGACCAACCAGAGCTTTGAGCTTCTTCAATTGCGAAAGCGTCTCCAGTCCGGCATCGGTGAGGTCCGGCATACCCATGCCGACGTACTCCAGGTTCGGGCAATTCAAGAGGTGCTTCAAGTCGGCATCCGAGGGGGAAAATTTGTTCTGCTCAATTGGTTGAGCAGCAGCATAAGGTCCATTCAAAGCTGCGAGGTTACTCAGTTTGCCGATGCTCTTGAGGCAAGCACCCGTGAACAGATTTACCCCCCCATTCGCTCCGAATTCCAAAAGATGCAGTCGCGAACAGTTCTCCAGGTGCTTGAATCC
>JAYSYI010000081.1:0-7252 GCA_043727665.1 Limnoglobus sp.
GACCAAATGAGCCCAAAAATCGACCGGACGCGCCTTTTTCATGTCAAAGCGCGCCTTTTCTATGTCATTTCGCGACACTTTTGCGTCACTTTATGCACGATGCGAATTCCGACTTACGTCAAATCGTCTAAAACTTATTGACTTTGCGGCATCGTATGGGTCGAGCCAATTTTTGGTGCGGTGGCTCGAACGGGTTCCCCTTCCCGACATCGTCTGCGCGAGGTATCAAGGAGTATCCGCTCCACATTGAACGCAGAGAACGCGACCGATGGCTGCCCGCTCATTCGTCCACTTGCACTGTCATACGCACTACAGCTTGCTCGACGGCTACAACCGCATCCCCGCGCTCGTGAAGCAGACGAAAGCGCTCGGGATGGACTCCTGCGCGATCACCGACCACGGTAACCTCTACGGTGCGATCGAGTTTTATCTGGCGTGCCGCGAAGGCGGCGTCAACCCGATCATCGGTTACGAAGCCTACGTGGCTCCCGGTTCGCGCAGCGACAAATCGCCGCACCCGAGTGGCGAAAAATATTACCACCTGACGCTACTCGCGAAAAATAACGTCGGCTTCCGCAACCTCATCAAACTGTCGAGCATCGCGTTCCTCGAAGGGTTTTATTACAGCCCACGGATCGATCGCGAACTGCTCGCCGAGTACAGTGAAGGGCTGATCTGCCTCAGCGGTTGCCTTGCGGGCGAACTGAATCAGTACATCTTGCGCGATCAAATTTCGAAAGCGGAAGAGCTAATCAAGTGGTATCGGAAAGTCTTCGGCGAAGATTTTTACTTGGAGGTTCAGAACAACGGCCTCGACATCCAGGATGTCTGCACGCTCGAAATGATCCGCATCTCGCAGAAGGTCGGCGTGCCGATGGTCGCCACGGCCGATGCGCATTATTTGTGCGCGCACGATGCCGAAGCGCACGATGTGTTGTTCTGCATTCACACGGGCCAAAAGCGCGACCCGAAGAAGCGGATGTACCCCGAAGGCCGACTGCCCAGCCCGTATTACGTGCGCAGCCCCGAGGATATGTACCGCCTGTTCCCGACGATGCCCGATGCGGTTTCGCGCAGCCAAGAGATTGCGAACAAGGTCGACATCCAACTCGATTTTAAGAAGCGGCACTTCCCGGTATTCAACACGCCTGGCAACCTGACTGCCGACGAATTCCTGTTGGAAATCTGCAAGAAGGGTATTCGCGAACGCTACGGCGAAAACCCGCGCAAAGAGGTCTGGGACCGCCTCCACCACGAACTCGCCATCATTGCGAAGATGGGCTTCTCGGCGTACTTTCTCATCGTCTGGGACTTCGTGCGCTACGCCCGCGAAAATGGCATCCCAAGCACGGCACGCGGTTCGGGTTGCGGCGCGATCGTCTCGTACGCGCTGTTCCTTAGCCACGTCTGCCCGCTCGAATACGACCTGCTATTCGAGCGTTTCCTCGACCCGAACCGCAGCGAGCCGCCCGACATCGACATCGACTTCTGCCAGCATCGCCGCGAACTCGTGATCCAATACGTGAAGGAAAAGTACGGGCACGAATCGGTTGCCCAGATCGGCACGTTCGGCACGCTGGCAGCGAAGGCGGCACTCAAGGACGTCGGCCGCGTGCTCGATATTCCGCTCGATCGCGTCAACTTTATGTGCAAGCTCGTCCCGATGAAAGGCACGATTTCGCTCGATTTGGCCGCGACGATGGAAGTACCGGAGTTCAAGCGCGAATACGAAAGCGATCGCCAGACGCGCGAATGGGTCGATATCGCGATCAAGCTCGAAGGCACGAATCGCAACGTCGGCACCCATGCGGCGGGTGTCGTGATTGCCAACGGGCCGATCACCGATTACGTCCCCGTTCAGCGCGTCATTCGCAAAACCGATGGCGAAGAAGGCACTGCCAAGGCGAACGGCAAAACCAAAGCACGCGGCAAGAGTAGCGGCGAAGTCGTGATTACGACGCAGTGGGAAATGGGCATTCTCGAAAAGGTCGGGATGCTCAAGATGGACTTCCTCGGGCTGCGGAACCTCACCGTGCTCGACGATGCCGTCAAGCTGATTAAGAAAACGCGCGGCATCGACATCGACCCGATGAAGTTCCCGCTCGACGACCCCAGCACGTACCAACTGCTGCAACGGGGCGACGCGAAAGGCGTGTTCCAACTCGAATCGGACGGCATTCGCGAACTTCTCAAACGCATGAGGCCCGACAACATTCGCGACCTCATCGCGGTGCTCGCGCTGTACCGACCCGGCCCGTTGGGCGGCGGTATGGTCGAGAGTTACGTGAACCGCAAACATGGCCGCGAAACGTGGACGTATCCGCACCCCGTCATGAAGGAGATCCTCGACGAAACCTACGGCGTGCAGGTTTACCAAGAACAGATCATGCGCGTGCTGAACCGCCTCGGCGGTATCGAACTCTCGGTGGCGTACGCACTCATCAAGGCGATCGGCAAGAAGAAACAGGACGTGATCGACGCGAGCAAAGCCGACTTCGTTCGTGGTACCCAAGAGCGCGGCGTGTCGAAGGAGACCGCCGAGGAAATCTTCGGCATGATCGAAAAGTTCGGCAGTTATGGCTTCAATAAGTCGCACACGGCGGCGTATGCGCAGATCGGGTTTCAGACGGCGTACCTCAAAACGCACTTTACTGCCGAGTTCATGGCCGCGCTACTGACGTCCGAAATCGACGATACGAGCAAGCGCGATGTCATGGTCGATCACATCGCCGATGCCAAGCGGCTCGGCGTCGATGTGCTGCCGCCGGACATTAATAAAGGGCAGTCGTCGTTCGACGTCGTGAATGGGCAGATTGTGTTCGGGCTGACGGCCATCAAGGGCCTCGGTCGCGGCGCGGTCGATTCGATCGTGGCGGCCCGCGAGAAGGGCGGGCGGTTCCAAGATCTTTACGATTTCTGCGAACGGATCGATCACCGCACCGTGCCGCGCTCGGCCATCGAAAAGATGATCCAGGCCGGTGCGCTCGATGTCTTCGGGCGACGTTCGGCGATGATGATGGCACTCGAAAAAGCGATCACTTCGGCCGAACAGCGCGTCATCGACAAGAAGCGCGGGCAGCGAAACTTCTTCGATGCAATGGACGCGGCCGACGAGGATACGCCGGAGACGCGCGGGCCGGGCCACGGCCTACCGGAAGTCGCCGAGTGGCCCGAACTCGAAAAGCTGAGGCTCGAAAAGGAAGCGCTCGACTTCTACATCTCGTCGCACCCGCTGTCGATGTACGATGGGCAACTCCGCCGTTACCGTTCGCACACCGCCGCCGAAATTACGAAATTACCCAACGGGGCCAGCGTATTGCTCGCGGGGATGGTCACGCAATTGCAAATCCGCACCACCAAGAACGGCAAACGCTGGGTAATGTTCTGGTGCGAAGATTTCTCCGGACAGGCGAAGTGCATCCTCTGGTCCGAGGAATATACGCGATTCAAAGAGGAAGTGAAAGACGATGCGATTCTGCTGTTCGAAGGCGTCGTGGAATGGCGCGAAGGCGCGAGCAACGGCGATATGATCGTCAAGCGCATTTTGAGTATCGATCAAGCCCGCCGCGAATTGACGCGCTGCATGTTGTTGCGAATGCCATACGCGGAAGATGAACAAACGCTGCGACGTTTCGAGGGACTCAAGCAAGCCCTCTCGCGCGTAACGGGCACAACACCGGTCCACATCGCAGTGCGAGATAAAGCGGGCAAAGTGGCCGAACTGAAACTCTCACGCGATTATTGGGTCGACCCAAACAAAGTCATCGTCGACGAACTGGAATTGATCCTCGGTGCCGGCAACGTGATCTTCACGCGGTGATTATGTGGCGTGGCGAATCCCGTTAGCCCGAAGCGCTAGCGAGGAAGGACAGTCACCTTCAGCAACAGGGTCGTGGTGAGTCTTCGAAACACGACGTTCGCACGCTAGAAATGACGTTCTGCGTCGTGTCTCGAAGACTCGCCACGACTCCCCATGGTTTCACCATGGGCTGATAGAGCGACACCTTCAGTGTCGGGGTTCCGTTCTTCGGTCCTGAAAGGACCGCTCACGTAGCCCATGGTGGTACCATGGGATGGGGCAGCACGCTAACCAAAATCACGCCGCACACCGCATTTGCGGCATATGCACGGGTTTGCCGAGTACCGCACGATAGACATCGTGCGTCTTCGTGGCAGCGGCTTCCCATGTAAATTTCGCGGCATGGGCGGTACGTGCGGCGGGCGAGTGCGTTGCGATTTCTGCGTGCGTCACAATGTTTTGCATGGTGTCGCGCCATGCGGAAACATCGTGCGGATCGAGGTAGTTACCGAACTTGCCGACGACTTCGCGCACGGCCATGGCCGAGGTCGAACAGACGACGCGACCCCCACACGCGAGCATCTCGATTGGTGGCAACCCGAAGCCCTCGTAGTGCGACGGGTAAAGCAATGCCGTCGCGCCGGCATACACGGTTGGCAAGTCGGCGTGGGCGACGTAGCCGATGTGCATCGCGCCGAGATGGCGGGCGGTTGTCTCGTAGAAATCGCGTTCTTCGCTGGATTTCCAGCCCCATGGGCCTACCAACACGAGCGGGCAACGTTCGCGAACCGTCGCGGGTAGGTCGGCAAATGCCTTCAACACGACCATGAGATTTTTGCGTGGCTCGATCGTTCCGACGCACAAAAAATAATTTTCCGGCAAGCCGAGCCGCTGCCGTGTGGCAACGATTTGCGTTGGCGATTGCGGGTGAAATTCGTCGCCGATGCCGTTGTGAATCGCGGTCACTTTGCGAGCGGACAACCCGATGATCTCGATCATCTCGCGGCGAATTTCTTCGGACACAACGACCACATGCGCCGCTCGACGAATTGCGGTTTCGAAGTGGCGTTCGTGATGGCGAACGCGATCGATCGGGTGCCATTCGGGGTGCAATAACACCGAGAGATCGTGAACCGTGACCACCGTTGGCAACGGCGACGAGAGCGGAATAAAGTTCGGTTCGTGATACAAATTGTAGCCGTACGAACGGCACTGTCGCGCGAAATGAATTTCAATCGCAATCTTTGCCGCATGTTTGGCAGTCGTCGAAAGCGCGGACTTTACACGCGCGGCAACGGAGCGCGTACCGGTGTCGCGTGCGGATTTCGGAGACAGTAACCGGTTCGCAAACGTGGCGACTTGACCGAGCGTTTCGTCGGGGTAAAACGCGAAGGAATCGTCGCGTGTGTTTGCCGCAAGTTGTTCGTGAAGGCGTGCCACATAGTGGCCGACACCCGTTCGCGTTTTGAGTGCCGCAAGGCCGTTGATTACCACACGCATCGGTTCGCCCTCGTGGGTAACATCCGTGCGTAGTAACGCACAATCAGGTTCTCCGGGACTCGCACGAGGTACGAACACGCCGCCTTTGCCACCGCGATGGCGTGACGCCGACTTCGCGAATCGCGAGTGACGATCGCCCGCAACACGGCTTGAATCGCCTTCAGGAAAAGCAGAATCGCGGTCCAGACGGCCAGAAACGGATCGCCGTAGCGCAGGCTGGTGACGGCGCGATTGCGTTCGACGTGAAACGCGAATGTCGGTGTGGTGTCACCGGCGGCGGCCCCGTGAACGTGGCGAACGAGTGAACGCGGCGCGTAGACGGTGCCGTGGCCACTTAGCCTCGCCCGCCAGCCCGATTCGAGATCTTCGTAGTACAAAAAATAGCGTGGGTCGAGCACGTTCCCCGCACGATCTTCGCGTGCGCTGGCCGCCGCACCGCAACCGGCAAAAATTGGGCGACTCACTTCGAACTGCCCGCAATCGTCTTCGCGAAAGCCGAGATCGGTACCGCGACCGTCGCGCAATAAGACGATTCCCGCGCTGTTGATCACGGTTGGATTTGCAGCAAACACGAGCTTCGACGCCACCGCACAACCGGGATTTTCCGCCATGACGAGGAGGAGTTCTTCGAGCCAGAACGGGTCGGGGATTGTGTCGTTGTTGAGCAAGATTTTCGTGCGGCCATGCGCGTGTCGTGCGGCGACGTTGTTGCCTTCCGCGAAGCCGACGTTCGACGATAATCGCACCAATCGGCACCAGGAAAATCGTTCGGGAACGACCTCGTACGAACGATCCTTCGACGCATTATCGACGACGATCACTTCGTAACGATGTCGCGATAATGACTGTCTTTCCAATGCTTTTAGGCAATCGGCGAGATGCGTTCCGCCGTTGTAATTCACGATCAAAATCGAAACGGGAGTACCGTCCATTTCCGGTTCCTCCACGTGTGGCGAATCAGGCGGCGACGGTTTGTTTGGCTTCGTCCCGAACGCTTTGCTTGTACATCGCGGAGATTTCCTTCGCGGATCCCGACGCGACGATGCGACCGTGTTCGAGCCAGATCGCCTTCGTGCAAAGTTTCTCGATCGAACCGAGATCGTGGCTGACCATCACCATCAAACTCGCGTTGGCCATCATGTCTTTCATGCGTTGCCCGGCCTTGTTTTGGAACGACAAGTCGCCGACGCTGAGTACTTCGTCGATGAGTAGCACTTCGGGTTCGATGGCCGTGGCGATTGAGAACGCGAGGCGGACTGCCATACCCGCGGAGTAGTAGCGCACGGGCGTGTCGAGGAAGTCGCCGAGTTCGCTGAAGTCTTCGATTTGTTTTTGCTTGGGGCGAAGCGTCCGTGGCGTTTCGCCCTGGAGGTACGCGCGATACATGATGTTTTCGCGGCCCGTCGCATCCGGCTCGAAGCCGAGTGTGATGTCGAATAGCGAGCAAATTTTCCCTTCGACGAGGCGCGTGCCATGCGTCGGCGGATAGACCCCCGCGAGCATTTTCAGGAGCGTACTTTTGCCCGCGCCGTTGTGGCCGATGATGCCGATACGTTCGCCGTCTGTCACCGAAAGATCGACATCGACGAGCGCCGGCACGCGAACGAGCGGGTTGCGGCTGTTCATGAACATGCCGTTGAGCAAGAACTCTTTTAGCGACAGGCGTACCGCCTTTCGCAGAGTAAATGTCAGCGAGACATCCTTCAATTCAATTTTCGCCATCGTTCGCCGCTCGCAGTAGAATTCGTGGTTTACAGTTGGAAAATCAGTCGTTTTTGCAGCCAGGCCATCGCCCCACACGCCAAACCGAACAGGGCAACCGTCAGCCCGCCAGCGAATAAATATTGTTCCGGTGCCGGGCTGATGCCTTTCAAAAGCGGTTGGCCAATCAGCACGATGAAGTGCGCGACGGGATTCATTTCCACGACCCAACCGAGGCCTTTCGCTTCCAAC
>JAYSYI010000082.1:0-7250 GCA_043727665.1 Limnoglobus sp.
CCGAGTTGCAGCACGATGTCGCGCCGGACTTGTTCGTTCGCAGTGGCAGTGTAGCCGTGAATCGATGCCTGTGGGAAGAACTCGCGGAGGCGGCCGAGTTGGCGATATTCCGGGCGGAAATCGTGCCCCCAGTGGCTCACGCAGTGCGCTTCGTCGATCGCGACACTCGTGGTGCCCGCCGCCTGCAACACGCGATGTGTCTCCGTGTTTACGAGGCGTTCGGGGGAAGTAAACGCGAGCCGAACCCGCCCCGTGCGAATGTCGTCCATCGCCTTCGTCCACTCGGCCGTTGTCAACGTGCTATCGAGCCGGACGGCATGCACGCCGTTACGGGCGAGGCCATCGACTTGATCTTTCATGAGCGCAATCAACGGCGACACAACGACCGTCAGCCCGCCACGATAAATTGCCGGTGCCTGATAGCACAGCGATTTCCCGCCGCCCGTCGGCAGCACGACGAGCGAGTCGCGACGTTGCAGCACCGCCTCAATCGCCTGTTCTTGTAACGGACGCAGTTCGCGAAACCCCCAGTGTTTCGCAATGAGATCGAGCAAGTCGGCAGGCAGAGCATCAGCAGGCATAGGACCATCGGGGAAGAGGCGTCATGCATCACGTACTAGACAAAATACCACGAATCCGATCGAGTTCAACGGGGAGAAGTCGAAAGCCCACGCACGATCGTGCGTGGGCTTGGATTGAATACATGATGAAACGGGATCAATACTGCCAGTTGAACTGAATCAGGGCTTCGACGCCGTAGGGGCGCGGGCCGGTGACGGGTACGTTGGTGCCGAGGTTCAGGTACGAACGCTGTCCCAGCCCGAGCGTGGTGCCCGTCGTGAAGCTGACGATGTCCGTCATTCCGATTGGCAACCGCCGGATGCCGCGATTGTTGAGCGGCGTATTGACGTGAACCTCGGCAACGGGCGTGATCGACCGCAGAAATCGCGTCCCCGTTCGATCCTGGTAAAGTTGGTAGCCGACCTGTAAATCGTTGAAAAAGAAGGTCGTATCGCGGCTATCGGTCGGTATCGCGATCGACGAGAAGCCGAGCACATAGGCGTTGCCGAGCGTGCGAATGCCACCGATGTACGGCTGAATGACGGTCGGGTGAATGTTCGGATCCTGTGCCGAGAACACCGTTTTTCCACCGGTGGGAGTCGTTAAGACGACACCCGTCGAGAGCACATTCCCACCCGTGCGGTAACCGTTATTTTCTTGAACTGGCTCGTTAATCCAGGCGAATTTCAAGATGATGCTAAGATCGCCGACCGACTGGCTGTTGATGTTCGCAGGCCCGCCGATCTGAATCAGCGGCAACCGGAAACCGATCGAGGCATCGCCGTCGAGGAAGGTTTTTTCGAACCCGAGCGTCTGGCGATGGACGTTGGTTACGGCCGTACCCGGCACGCGCAGGCTGTTGTTCACATCGTAAAAATAATTGTAAGTCGCGTAAATTCGATCCGTCGGGCGCGGGCTTTCGTTCTCGCCGATTTTGAACGAACCGCGTGCGGCATTCACGGGAATCGCACCCGCGCTCTGAATGGGACTGGTCCCGCGAACGAGAACATCCGTGGCGCTCGGTTGACCCGTGGCCAAGCCGCTCGCGTTCGGTTGCACAACCGTGATGAACGGCGGAACCTTCGCAGGCAGGCCCGGTTGTTGCCCGCGAATGTCGAGCGGGTTTGGTACCGTCAGCACTCCGAATGCCGACACCGGTTGGTTGAACACCGTACCCGCAGGGAATGTTATGCTCTGGCCCGGCAACACCGTAATGCTTTGCCCATTCGGTTGCGTACCGACAAGGTATGGCGAAAACGCGAACGGCAGCCCGAGGTCGCCCATCATGTGCGGATACGACGACGTGCGGATCGCGGTGCCCGACGGCGCGGCCCCGGTGCCTGTCAGCCCGTTGCCCGCCGCGATCGGTGCGGTCGTACCGGGTCGCGCCGCCGGTTGCGGCGTTGGTCGTGCGGCCGGTTGCGGCGTTTGTGCCTGCGTTTGCAGAATATCCACGAGCGCCGGATCGACCGGTTCCTGTGCCGCCACGGGCGACGCCATCAGCGCGGAACCGACGACCATTCGCGAAAGAGGTTTCCAGCGCATAACCGTGCTCCATCCATGAAGGCAAGATACGCAATCTCATCGGCAGTTTCGGTCGTGCGGGTTGAATCGGATAGCCAGATAATCTGCGCGACCTCCAAATCTCAAAGAATCACTGTCGCCCTCATAGACGGATTTGCTACTTGCGTATAAGTTATTTCTCGTAATCGGATACATTTCTCTCACTGAGGTTTTTGCGATGCTCAGTCGACTCTCCATTTCCCGCTCACTCGGCTCCACCCGCTTGCGTAGGGGGGCGTTTGGCAGTTTGCTTTCCCTGCTCGCATTGCTGACAGTCGCCCCCACGGCATCATCGCAAGTTACGTATTCGACCGCCGATGCCGCTTACAATGCCGGCGTGACTTTTATCAACGATGGCAACCTCGCCGCTGCGCGGGAGCCTCTCGAAGCCGCGCTAAAAATGGCCAAAACCGATACTTACCGATTGAAGGTCAACCGAACGTTGCTGATCCCGTACCGAGAGTTGCAAGAAATCGAGCCGATGCAGACTGCAACCGAGTACATCCTGACGAACAGCGAGCAACCTGCGGAACGATCGCTTTCCCGACGGGCACTACTCTCGTTCATCCATCGGCGTGGGAAAATGGATGTGGCTCTCAATGATTACGTGGAACGGGTCAAGAAGACGCCCGAGGATTGGGCTTTGTTGTACGTGTTAACCGATGCCTACGCCACGTACAAAAAAGATCCGGCGAAGAGCGTCGAATATGGCGAAATGCTGATAGCGGCCGAGAAGAAGCAGGGCAAGAAACAGGATTTGCCCGAGTTGGCCTTGCTCGCGCAACAGTATGCGAAGGCCGAGCAGCCGAAGGAAGCCGCGGCACTGTTCGAAACGATCGCGCCGCTCGATAAGAAACTCGAAGCCTGGCACCTCAAGGAAGCCGCGGCGGCATGGCTCAAGGCAGGCGACAAGACGAAAGCCGTCGATGCGGCTAAGAAATCGACCGCCGCTACGCCAGAAAAACGCGACGCACTGCTGGCGTATTTCTATCACCGCGGCGTCGGGGACGTTTTTCTCAACAGTGGCGAGCCGGCGTTGGCAATCCCACAATACAAGCTGGCCATTGCGGTAGGCACGATCGATGGCTACCTCAAAGACACGAAACTCAAGCTACTGGAAGCCGAAGACGCCGCAAAGAAGTGAACGGCGAAATTATCTTTCCTTCAGGGTCGGGGTTTTGTTTTCGGTCCTGAAAGAATCGCTCACGTAGCCCATGGTGGTACCATGGGAGGGGCTGCTCATCGGTCAAATCCCACTCGAACATTTGGACTTCACCATCGACATTCGCGGCCACAGTTTAATCGGCAACCCCGCCCACGGCGGCGAGCATATGTACGAACTGTATTGAATGCCGCGAACGACTTTGATTACACGTTTAGCCGCGACGCGCAGGCTTTGCGAAGCGGAGCGCGGTAGCGACGCTCAGGCGAGTCAAGTTTCGTAAAATAATATTCCAAGCAACCCGAATCCCGAATAAAAGAAGCCACTGCAATGCTGAAACAGATCGTTCTCAAGTTTGGGTCAGTACCTGGTGCAGCACCGCTCGTTTTTGACCCGCTCAGCATGACCGTTTTCGTCGGGCCGAACAACTCTGGCAAGAGTCTTATACTACGCGAAATTTATGGCAAACTCGGCTTCCGAAACAATGATCAAGATCCACCTGAAAAGATCATCGACTCGCTCGAAGTCCGCTTCCCAGCTTCTGACACGGCTCAAAGGGTGGTCGATTCAGTTTCCACACTTCATCCAGAGCGTAAACCACCTGATGGAAGTTATTGGGCAGCACACAATGGTAGCTATAGAAGTGTCGTCAAGTCCGATATGGTTGCTAATTTGGTTCGTGGTAGAAAAGCACAAGAAAACAGATTGGCGGCTCCTGCGATCAATAACAAAGTTCTTGCTGAACTTTTGTCTCAGCTCACACTGGAACTCGATGGCAAAGCCAGGCTCACATTGACTGATGAACAACCACTTGGCGATATGCTCCTTCCTACGAAATACCACTTGGCCAAATTGGCTGCAAATGAAGATGCCAAACTCCGTGTTCGTGATCTCATCTACGAGGCATTCGGAGTGTATTTTGTTCTCGATCTGATAAAGTCTAGTAAAGTGCGGGTAAGAATGGCTTCACGACCACCTGTCGATACATACGAAGAGCAAGCTCTTGATCAACGAGCACGCGATTACCACTCTGCTGCTAAGCCGATCTCAGAATTCAGCGATGGCGTCAAAGCATATATAGGCGTTGTCAGCATGTTGGCCAGCTCGGAATACCGTATGATTTTGGTGGATGAACCCGAAGCATTTTTACATCCTCCACTTGCTCGCAAGCTGGGAACGGTAATTGCCAAGTTAGCAAGCGAGCGTGATGCGACCGTGTTCGCTGCTACCCATAGCGTTCACTTCGTGATGGGTTGCATCGCATCGGGAACAAAAATGAACATCGTACGGTTGACATTTCAGTCTGGGGTGGCAACCGCACGTCTGTTACCTTACGAAAAACTGCTACCGCTTATGCGCGACCCTGTGATGCGATCCGCCGGCGCACTCGGTGCGTTGTTTGCAACATCCGCAGTCGTGTGTGAAGCAGACGGCGACCGGGCATTTTACGAAGAGATCAATACACGGCTTTCTGAAGCCGGGATGCCAGCGGTTGAAGATGCATTGTTCCTGAACGTCAACGGTAAAAATGCTATATACAAGATCGTCAAGCCACTTCGTGAGTTAGGTGTACCCGCCGCAGTGATTGTCGATTTGGACATTCTAGATGAGGGGCTGAAAGTCGTGCTTGACGCATGTTATGTCCCGTCAGCTACTGTGGCTGGGATGACGGCAACTAACGGAAATCTAATGGC
The DNA here is from genome assembly GCA_043727665.1 of Limnoglobus sp. GTDB lineage: Bacteria > Planctomycetota > Planctomycetia > Gemmatales > Gemmataceae > Limnoglobus. The sequence continues at coordinate 4,981 of JAYSYI010000082.1, forward strand.
GCTTTACAAAGGTCTCAACAAGAAAGTTTTAAAAGATGATGGTTTCTTCAATCTCAAATCAAGCGATCAACAAGCTGGATTCGATTTGCTGGAGCAACTATGTAAGTATGGTATCTTCGTAGTACCTATTGGTGAGCTTGAGCAGTGGCTGAAGCCATTACAGATACCAGGGAAAAAGGATGATTGGCTTTCCGCCATGTTCGTACGACTGGGGTCTGATCCTGATTCAAAAAGTTATGTAAAGCCCAGCTCGGGTGATGTTTGGGATTTCGTCGCCAGTATACAAACATGGGTATCCAATCCGAATCGGCTTGGGATGCCAGCTAATTAAACGTCTGCGACCAATCGCTGTTGATGGCTATCGGTTCCGCTGGCGGTTCGATGGCCGGCTTGTGGTGATTCCTGAAGGACGTTCGGAGCCGCAACTCCGCGTTGAGTGGGGCTGGCGCGATTGGCTGGAGCCAGAGGTAGCCGGGGCATCACCGGAAGTCGTTACCCCGCAATTTGTCGCCGATGCGATCCGTTTTGCGTTGGCTCATCGTTGGACGGACGACGGTCGAAACCTGTCGCTCGGTTTCGAAGACGGTTGTTTTCGATCGCTCACGTAGCCGAACCGTATTGCGTTCGACTTTGTTGCCCTTGCGGATAGTCTAAGATTCGGCTATTCTGATTCGCTGAGGTAATGAATATGAGTCACAACGTACGGATACGTTGTTTTGCGTTCGAGTTCGTCGAACTCGAACGGCGCGATACACCTGCAATTACTGTGCGGGTCGATTACAGCCAAGATGCCAGTGGGTTCTTCAACGATCCCGCACGCCGTGTGGCCATCGAACGCGCCACGGCGATGGTTGCGAGCCGCTTCCAAGATACGCTCGCGGCCATCGTGCCATCGGGTAACAACACCTGGACCGGTTCTCTTTTCAACGCGATCACCAACAAGAGTTTCACACTCACCAATCCCGTCGTTGGCGCGAACGAAATCGTGCTGTTCGCGGCGGGTGGCGGCATTAGTGGCTCGGAACTTGCCGTCGCTTCGGGTGGATCGTTCAACGCGAGCGGCTCGACCGATTGGCTGAACAACGTGCGGGCGCGCGGCCAAGTCGGCGCGTTGTCTGCGAACGGGACCGACGTCTCGCCGTGGGGTGGCTTCCTCGCGTTCGATTCGAGTGTCGACTGGAATTTCAGCACATCCGCAACGGCGCAAAACCAGTACGACTTTACCGGTGTGGCCGAACACGAACTGCTGCACGTTCTCGGCTTCGGCCTCGGCGACCGTGCGTTCGATCGCTGGATCGTCAACGGCGCGTTTACGGGGCCAAGTGCAGTTTCGGTCTACGGTTCGGCCGTGCCAATGAACGCCGAACGCGATCACTGGGCACCCGGCACCGCAGTCGGCGGCCAGCCGGCCATCATGGTGTCATCGATTCCTGCGGGCATCAATCGTAGCGTTACGGAGTTGGATTATGCCGCGATGCGCGACATCGGCTGGCAAGTTTCGAGCGTCGTCCCGCCAATCGTGCCACCGGTTATTCCGCCCGTAATCCCGCCAATCAAGCCACCCCCGGCCGCGCCCCCGGGTGCAGTCGTGCGGTTCGTTGTCGGTTCGGGAAAAGATCATCCGGATTCCGTCTCGACCGTCAGCAACACGGGGGCGGTGATTGCTACCGTCGCGCCGTTCTTCGGCAGTACGACGGGTGGGATTCGCGTCGCGTCGGCGGATTTCAACGGCGATGGCGTCAAAGATGTCGTCGTCGGAACTGGGCCGGGAACGCCGACCCGCGTGCGCATTCTCGATGGCAAAACGCTGACGCAATTGTTCAGCGTCGAGCCATTTGAGACGGCATTCACCGGCGGTGTGTACGTTGCGGCGGGCGATGTCAACGGCGATGGCACGCCCGATTTGGTGGTCGCGCCCGATGAAGGCGGCGGGCCTCGGGTGCGGGTATTCGATGGGAAAACCTTCGGAACCATTGCCGACTTCTTCGGGATCGACGACCCGAACTTTCGCGGTGGGGCGCGTCCGGCAATCGGCGACATTAACGGCGACGGCGTCGGCGATCTCGTCGTAGCGGCCGGATTTGGCGGCGGGCCACGCGTGGCAGGCTACAACGGGAAATCGCTCGGTGCCGGTAAGCCCGTGAAGCTGTTCGGGGACTTTTTCGCATTCGAACAAAGCTTGCGGAACGGCATTTTCGTCGCCATTGGAGACATCGACGGCGATGGCAAAGCGGAGTTAATCTGCGGTGGCGGTCCCGGTGGCGGCCCGC
>JAYSYI010000083.1:0-2342 GCA_043727665.1 Limnoglobus sp.
GACAAAAAACCGAATCCGTTCAATGGCGCATCAGAAGGGCAATTCACAGACAATAAGAAAGCGGCCGACTTGATCGATACGCTGTTGCCAAGTTGAAGGTTGGTGAAAATGTAATCGCGATACCAGAAGTACTCGGTAAAGTGACCCGGCCAATCGACTCCCAAGTGAAAGGCAAAGAAACCGAAATCGAGACTGTACTGACTCCGAAGGCAATAATCGTTATCGACGAGTTTAGAAATGTTGTAACTGCGTATCCCCTCAACCCTAACGATAAGCGAGTGGGTCAAAGTAACACGATAATATGTATTTAAGCGTCATAATTTTTTACATAGGTGTTATTTACACATGCTAAAGCTAGAGTTATCCTCTGGTGCGCCAGTGGTTTGGACATCGTCACCGACCGCCCGATCGATTATTCGGAGGAGCAATGCTTCTACACCTGGACGGCGTGGATTGTCGAGCTACTCGAGAAAGATGACGAGGCAGTAATCGTAGTCTCAGAACGAACGAATCGGCTGCGACTCGATCGCTCTCGCTTGACGCAGATGACGGCCCGCCGTGCATTTGTTTCCGATGTCGCTTACTTGAGGGTGATCGGCGGGAATTGCTCGTCAGTTAGCTTTTGGAATGGGTCGTGATCGCTGGTGAAGGCGAGTTCGACGGCAGCAGTTCGACTGACGCGGATCGTGAGTTTTTGCACCGGCTCGGGGAACATCTCGCCATCGCAATAGCCGTGGAGCGGTCGCCGAACCGAGTCGACGGCTTCCAGCACGATTTCCGCATCGAGCGACAGCACGGCGGCCCGCCAGAACGCCGGTTTCAGCACGTTCGAGCCGACGAGCAATAGCACTTCGGTGTTCAACGGCACCGGCGAGGCACCCATCGCGCGGGCATACGACGTCGAACCGGCAGCGGTCGAAACGAGCACGCCATCGCCGACGAGTTGCGGGATGCGTTCGACGCCATTCACCGTCACGCGGACCCACGCCGTCTGGCCGGTCGCGCGTTCGACCCAGGCCTCGTTGAATGCAATCGAATCGCGGATCGAGCCATCGCACAGCACCGCTTGCACTTGCAACAATGGCAGGTGATAAAGCAGCAATTCTTGCTGCCAGAACGCCGAAACTTCGCGCCCGCTGAGCAAAAACCCGACGCCGCCGGTGTTGATGCCGAAGAACGGCAGGCGTTCCCGCCAGTGTTTGCGGATCGCTCGCAACATCGTGCCATCGCCGCCGATTGGCACGATCATCGTCGGCTCGCCGGTCGTGTATGGCGCGAGCAACTGGCCGTAATTTGTAGACTTTTTATTCCAGCCGTCGACGAACAATTGGAATTGCGCCGCACTCGGTTTGAAGGTGGTACGCTCGGATTGTTGGACATCGCGAAACAACCCGTGCCGCTGGATGTACGCCGCAACGGGCGGGTGCAGATAATCGTCGACCGGCTCCCACTGCGTCAGCATCATGCGGATGGTGTTGCCCGGCATGTGTGCGGTATGTTCGAGCAACTCGTGCCGCGACGGCAGGTCGGCCTCTTCGATCGGCTCGCCGTGTTCGCGCAGCACGACGAACCCCGCGCGCGACCACTCCTGCGCCCCGCGATCCCATTCTTTTTGAATGATCGAATTTCCCGTCGCGCCATCGCGAATCCAGTCGGTAGACACCACGTGCCAGACTTCGGAGTTCGCAATCGCGTGTCGTTCGGCGAGCGCCACCGGCGGCGTAAACTCTTGGCGTTCGAGGTCGGTGAGATCGACGATGCACTTTTTCAAACCGCGAAAGTTCAGATCCGCCATCGTGGCGCGATGGATCGCGCGGCTATCGGGGATTTCCCCCGGCTTCGCGCGCGGCCCACATCGCGGACCACTCGGAACGACGATCACGCGATCGAATGTTTCGGACAACCGCTCGGCAATATGGCGATGGTGGATCGTCGGCGGATCGAACCGGTTGGCGTAGATCGCGATGCGCTGGGTCATCGGGCGCAGTTCCCTTCGCTGGCAGTGTAAACGTCACACAGCCATGATACGCGGGGAACCGCTTTCCGCTTGGGATGAACGGTAAACCGCATGGATTGAGAAGGTTCCAACCTGGCTAACAGTGTCCATATCTTGTGAATTCTGGTAGCCGCAACTCTTTCGCCCAGCGAATAAAACATACCCTTCTTGCGCAATTCTCATGTAGGGGCACTTCTTGTGGGTGCCGGTTGGTACTGATACGGACTGGCAGGTGAATCCCAGACACCCACAAGGGGTGCCCCCCAAGTGACGCGAAGTTGGGCTTGACACACAGATTTTATCGGTTTCTACTGTCACAATTCTGGTTCGTTTCTTCTTGAGAAAT
>JAYSYI010000084.1:0-7238 GCA_043727665.1 Limnoglobus sp.
GATTTGCGGAACGCGAACTGGCTCGAAGCGATGCATGGCTCGATGCCGCACGCGCAATTTCAAATGATCGAACGCCACGCACCGGAGCGACTGCCGGTGCCGAGCGGCAGTGAAATCGCACTTCAATACGAGGAAGGCCGCCCGCCGATTTTGGCCGCGCGCATCCAGGAACTCTTCGGCATGACCGAGACGCCACGCGTAGCTGACGGCCGCGTGAAAGTGCTCGTTCACTTGCTCGCGCCAAACTATCGTCCGCAACAGGTGACGGACGACTTGGCCAGCTTTTGGAAGAACACCTACCCACAGGTGCGAAAGGAACTCCGCGGCCGCTACCCAAAACACGATTGGCCCGAAGACCCACTCACCGCCCCTCCAAGAATCGGACCAAGGCGACGCGGCGGGTAATGGGCGCGTAAAAATAAGAATTATTTGCATCCGGGATCGGATTCCCCGTCTGCGGGCACTCTCTTTGTAGAACCACGACGTTCGGGAATTCCATTATGGCGATCGCTCGCGTAATCGATGTGCTGCACGTACTGTTGCGGCCTCCTGATGAAGACTCCGATGGCGAAGTCCTTCAGCGGTTCCTTACGCATCGCGATGAAGCGGCTTTCGCGGAGTTGGTGCGGCGATATGGCCCAATGGTCTACGGTGCGTGTCGGCGAATCCTGAACGATAGTCCCGAGGCGGATGATGCATTTCAAGCGACGTTCTTCGTGCTGGCACGGAAGGCGGTCACCATCCATGGCGATGTCGGCTCGTGGCTGTATGGCGTGGCGATTAAGGTGGCACACAAAGCACGGGTGCAAGCGGTGAAGCGGAGGGTGCGACAGATGGCTGTGGCCAAACCGGAAGCGGTCTACCCGGCCACACCGGAGGCCGATTTGTGGGTGGTGCTCGACGAGGAACTCGCGAAGTTGCCCGAACTTCTGCGGCAAGTGGTGCTCGTTTGCGATGTCAACGGAAAGTCGCGTTCGCAAGCGGCAAAGGAACTCGGTTGGCCCGAAGGCACCGTCGCGAAACGTCTTGCCAAGGCCCGCGAGCAGTTAGCCAAACAACTAACGCGGCGCGGCATCACGCTGACTGTCAGTGCGTTGTCGGTGATGCTTACGGAAAGCGCCACGGCAGCGGTGCCGAGCGCGTTATTCGTCGATACCGCGCGTGAGGCATTGGCGTACGCGGGCGGTAGTGGTGGCGGTTTGTTGGCAGTTCAAACTTTAGCGGAGGCAGTCATGCGTTCGTTCCAATTTCACATCTTGAAAATCTGGGCCATCGTCAGCCTGTTCGTCGTCGCGCTCGCCGGTGGCAGCCTGATGCTCGCAGGTGGCCCCGGCGACAAAACCGATGAACCGAAGGTGGCGAGTGTCAAGCACGCCGCGAATGTACCCGTTGTTTCCTGGCGAGAAGCGAAGCCAATCCCGTTCGCAAACGGGCCGATCTCGAACTTCGCGGTCAGCCCCGATGGGAAGACGATCGCTGTGGTCGTGAAGAACAGAATCATGCACATAATCGACGCAGTGACACACGCGGAAATCGACCCAGGCAACATACCGGTGATTAAAGCCCCCGCCACGAAAATCGGTATCGCGTACGGCCCCAAAGGTCGGCTCGCCTTCACGTGTCAGAATGGCTTGGTCACACTCGAACGTAGGCGAGACATATACAGTAATGTTCCCGACGGGTCTCCCATCTTCGGCCTCGGTGGCACATTGCGGGAAGGCATTCCCGATTTCGACCCGCACCAGGTCGTGTGGATCGAAGATCTTTACATTGTGGGCGAAGGCCGACTTATTGCGACAAACGGAGTCTCGTTCAAAGAAATTCGCATGGTTATCGTCAAAGAAAACGGTATCGACGCGTTGAAAGAGTTTATCGGCGAACAGTGGGAGTCGGATGCAACGGAAAAACATCAGCCGACGCTGTTGGCGAGCGCACCGGGAATGAATCGCGTGTTGTATTCCGCTGCGTCAAAGTCGTTCGACATTCTCGTGCGATTGACCGACTCGAAGCCGCAAAAAATCCAAACGCTTTCCGGCCACAACGCACTACCGAATGCTGGGGCGGTGTCGCCAGATGGCAAGTTCTATCTCAGCGGCGACGATGCGGGCCACCTCATTGCCTGGGAAGGCGAGAAATTCCAAAGGACGCAAGAGTGGAAACTCGGTGGGGTGATCGTCAATATTACCATCGCTTCGGACAACAAAACCGCGGCCGTGCTGCGGAGAAAAGAGTCGAAAGTCGGCGAAGCGGTGAGCACCGATTGGGAACTCTATCTGTTCGACGCAACTGTCGCACCAGCAGAATTGACGCCATTTTGGAAAGCCTCTTTCGAGGGTACACCCCGCCCCGCATCGGTTGTGTTCCACCCCGACGGCACCAAGTTGTACGGCGCGTTCGGCGAACGGAACCAGACGCAGAAGCCCGCCGGCTTCCGTGTCTGGGAGAAAATACCGCCGAACCGCGTTCGTTAACCCAGCACCAAGCGGTACGATTCTTCGTTGAAGCCGACGAGCATCGTTTTGCCGACGCGGGCTGTGGGTGCCTTCAAGTTGCCCGTTGGGCCGATGAGTAGCGCAAGGATTTCATCGTCTGCGGGTCGATTCGTTTTCAAATCGAGCGTGACGATCTTTTTCCCGCGGGCGGCCACGATTGTTGCGATGCCTGCGAGTAGCGTCAGCGCTTCGGGTGCGGCGATTTTTCGCTTCGTGGCATCGGCGGTTTCTGCGACTGTCGTGCCGTGTTGCTCAAGGAACCCCTGAGCGTTCTTGCACGTCGTTCAGCCTTTGCGATGATAAATCCAGTCGATATTTTGCGGCACGTGACACCTTCCGTTTCAAATGAAAAATTCTTGCAACACCCGAACTGATAGCCGATTCCGCGAGTCGAATTCCAACCGGAGCCGCAACTCGGTTGCATTTGCGAAACAGTACGGCACGTTTACACGGGAAGCTTACCGCAATTGAGGTCGAACTGCGATGACTTGTCTACGAGGTCCGCTCGGGAATATTCGCATCGTGCTACTGCTGATCGCGTCTCTTGGCATCCTCAGTGGCATTCACGGCTGGCGGATCCACGAGCGATTCCAGTACATCAAGACCGGGTTTCACTCGACGCAGGCGACCGTCGAATTGCTAGAATTCGAACAATCGTTGACTGCGATCAAAGGTGAGATGGTTTGGGTGTTCACACCGAGTATCGTCTATCGATACGTTGTCGATGGCCAGGAGTTGCGCGGCAAACGAATCGACTGTGAAAACAGCGATCTCTACGGCAAAGCGGCGATGCAAGAGTTCGAATCGCGATACAGCATCGACTCGCGGGAGACGTGTTACTTTAACCCCGCCGATCCGACGGATGTCATGCTGTTCAAACCAAAAGCGGATCGTTCGGCGGGCTATTTGAATGTGGGGGGAATCTGTCTGGCTGGGGCGCTTTTTGGCATCGTTATGATACAAGTCTTAACTGGAGAATCGGCCCGGGTCGCTCCGAAACGTCGCGCGCCACCCACGTGGGCACCCGAAGATGCGGGACCGAACGATCCACTCGCACGCACCCGCCAGATTTATCGCGAACGCCTCGAAAACCGCGATTAATCGGAGTTGGTCCATTCCTCTCTAGCGCGTCGGGCTCACTATACCGATCTAAATCGCGCCGAATTCGAGGAGCATTTGGCGGAAACGCGGGTCTTTGTGAATCGCGTTCAAATCGTTGTCTTGGATCATGTAGCGGAAGTCGCGGTAGCCGAGTTCGATGGCGTGACGTAGCGTCGTCAGTGCCAGTTCGCGTTGCTTCAGCACGGCGTAGCGACACGCGAGATTGTACCGAGCCGTCGCATCTTTCGGCCGCACTTCGACCAGCAGCCGATCGACTAATAATCCCTCCTTCAATTGACCTTTAGCCGTGAGATTAGACGCTTGCGCGCGAAGAACCTCGGCAAAATCGGGTACGCGCTTCAGCAATGATGCGAAGAATGCCATCTCGAAATCGATTTGTGGACACTCGGCAAGTTGGGTGAGTATCGACGAATTTTTTTTACGCTTGCTCGGGCTGGGCATCGGTCTTCTCCTCCGCCAGTCTGGCGCATGTGAAGACTACAAAACATTACCGGATTATATCCCAGCTTACTCCACGAGCAATCGAAAAAGCCACGCGAACTTTCGTTTGCGTGGCTCCGTTCGGCAATTACACTGCGGGTTCTTCGTCTGCTTCTTCCTCGTCATCATCATCGTCATCGTCATCGTCGAGGTCGTCGTCGAGATCATCGAGGTCGTCGTCGAGATCATCGTCATCGTCGAGATCATCGTCATCGTCGAGATCGTCGACGTCGTCGGCGAGATCGTCATCGTCATCGTCGTCATCATCGTCGTCATCTTCTTCGACATCTTCATCCGCATCGGCGATCGCGCAGCGTGTGCTGTCGGATGCGATCGCTTCCCACGGTAGCACTTCGTCTACAGCGGGTTGCGCGAATCGCGTGGCTAGGCGTGCAAACATGGCAGCGTTCCATCCTCTCAAAAAAGCTCAGATATCGAGATCGGTCCGGTTACTCACACGTATCGGCGTCCGACTCGGGAAACTCCAAAAAACCTACCGGGAGCGATCGTTCGCAGAGCAATTCGCACTGCGTAATCGTGCCACCATAGGTTCGAGGTAGACGCTTCTTAGGAAACGCGGAAAGGCGTGTCAAGCAATCTCTTGTGAATTTCTTTTTGCAGCAGCCGTTAAGAAGTTTCTCGAGCAAAATATCGCTATAACATGCGGACACGACGAAACTTATGCTTTTCGACTGGTGCCGAGTGCCCGAGCCAATTTCTGAGATCGCTTCTGTCGAATTATCGGTGCCGCCACCGGATAACTTCTTTTTGAGCAACCCGCCCGGCCATCTCGCCGACGGTGGGCCGCGATACGTCGAAACACCCGCCGATCCATTCGCACCCGACGCACGGACAATTGCGGAACCGTGGAACACCGTCACTGCGTTCGTGTTCGTCGCGATCGTCGCTTACTGGGCCGTGAAATTACGCGGTCGTTACCGGACTTTTCCGTTCGTGACGGCATGCTTGCCCGTGCTTTTAGTCGGTGGCGTTGGCGGGACGTTGTACCATGCGTGCCGAACGCAGTTCGCGTACTTCCTCGCCGATGTCTTGCCGATCTCGTTGCTCGCGTTGGCGGGAGCGATTTACCTGATCGTACGATTGAGTCGTGGAGCGGGTTGGCTGCGTATCGTTGCATCGATTGCCGGCGTCGTGATTGCGTATCTGTTCCTCAACGGCGTCGTCTTTCGCGGCATTTTCCGCAACGCAATCGCCACCCGGCCGAATATGGCGGTGAATTTGTCGTACGCCTCGCTCGCGGCAGTGATTTTACTCCCACTGCTATTCGTGCTGGCACGCACGCGGTTCCAGCACGGCATGTGGATACTCGCAGCGCTCCTCACCTTCGGCCACGCCTGGTTCTTTCGGCTCATCGACGGCGCAAACGTCGTCGATTGGCCAATTGGCACGCACTGGCTCTGGCACCTCTTCGGTGCAGCCACCACGGTGTTTTTGTTCGAATATTTTTACCGAATCGAACGCGAAACAATCTAGCGACGTGATGACCAAAGAACAAAACATTAACCGCAGAGCACCTGAAAGTACGCGGAGGAGAGAAGTCATGAGTGTTTAACTCTGCGTTCTCCGCGATTAAAATTTATTTACTGTTTTACTCCTCTTAAGCGCTTTGGTGGCCATTTGGCAGCGAAATTGCCGATGAATCCGATAGACGAAACCGTTGTCTATTTAGGCTCACCGATGACTTGTGCATTATTCCTCCTTCTGATGACCTCAGCGCAAGCCAATGCCGAGCCAACGACGGCGTCGGCGAAAATCACACTCAAAGATGTCGCCATCGGCGAGTTGCTCGAAAAACTGAACGTCAAACTCGATTATCGGCTCGAAGGCCAAGTGACGATCGTTGCGAGTATGTCGGTCGAAATTGGCAACGCGACAAGTTCGAAGGGTTACACATTTCGTGGCCAACTCGCGTCGGAAGCGATGCGTTTTGAAGGTTTGCAAGTTCGAGATCTTTCGGCGAACATGCTTTATGTCGATGGCAAACTGACACTCACCGAGTTAAAAGGGGCGATCGTATCGGACGATGCCACCAAGAAACGCGGCGAGTTTAAGGGGACCGCCTCCGCCGCCATCGAACCGCGTGGCGACCTGAAAGCCGACCTGGAATTGACGAACTTACCACTCGGCGAAGTTTTCAAAGCGATGCCGGGCGGTGTACCCGTAACCGGTGCCCTGAATGGCAAGATCGAATTTCGCAGTGCGGTGAACGATCTGCGCGATCAACGGAAATGGACCGCCAACGCGAACTTCGACTCCGAACAATTGACGATTTTCCAACGGTCCGTTCGAAATGCCAAATTGAAACTCACCCTAAAGGACGGCAACGCGATACTTTCCGATGTGTCGGCCATAGTGGAAGGTATTCCGGTCACCGGCGATGCCACGCTTGCCATCGTTGACAAGTACACATTTCGGGCGGCGTTCCGGACGCTGCCGCAAGATGTCAGCGAACTGCAAAAGCTCGTACCGGAACTCGCGTTGCCGATCGCGATCAAGGGAAAATTGGCGACCGACGCGACGATTGTCGGCACGTTAAACCCCTTCGCCAGCTCGGCTTCCGGGACGATTTCCGCGAGTGACCTTACGACGGGCGATTCGCCACCCGGCAGACTTCACGCGAAGTGGAAAGTCAGCCCCGAGCGTATGACGGTCAGCGATCTTTCTGCATCAATATTCGGCGGAAAGCTCACTGGGTTCGTCGATCTGCCACTGATTCCGAGTGCGAAGGGCGACCTGAATTTGACCTTCAGCGATGTCGATGCAACCGCGATTGCCAAATCGTTTCCCAAACTGCCGGTGAGAGTGACGGGTCAACTCTCGGGCCAAATGACCGGCGCGATACCTGTGGCGAAGCCCAACGAAGCCCGCGCGACGACTGCCGATGTCAACGTGACCGCAGACAAACTCACGGTGCAAGGCATACCGGCTTCGAAACTGACGGGCAAACTGTCGTTGATCGACGGCGCATTGAAGTACGAACTGGAAGGCAAAACGCTCGGCGGTTCGTTTGAAATCAACGGGAGGTATCCGGAGCAGAAAGCACCGAAAGATGAAAATGGTTCGTTGCGGATACGCGGGGTCGACCTCGCGCGATTGACCGAAGCATTGCGGCTGCGTGCCGTG
>JAYSYI010000085.1:0-7224 GCA_043727665.1 Limnoglobus sp.
GCATCGTGAGAATCGCGTGCCAGCTTTTCATCATCAGCCCGCGCATCCGGTAGAGCCGACCGTATTTCGATAGCTGATCCGAGGCTCGCGTCAGCCGCAACAACCGTGCGAGTAGTGCGGAATTCGCCCAGTAGGTCAGGACGAATTCGAGTGCAGGCAACACGACGATAGCCAGGTCGACCCATTTCTCTTTCACGTATAAGACTGGTCGCGGCGCGACGGAGAATTTCAGGATGAACTCAACGGCGAACGCGACCCAGATGGCGGCAATCGAAATGTGCAGCGCGAGCAAAAACCACGAGTTCGCGTTGGCCCGCTCACTGGCGACGTACTCGAAGCCGATCACGGGCAGAATGAGGAATGCGAACACCAGCATCGGCCCGCGAAACGCATGGTCGAGCGTGGCGAGCAGGTCTTTGCCGGGCACGCGCCAGCCGAGCCGAGGCAGCCAAACGAGGCCGTTCATCGGGTGACGCAGCCCCATTCGTAGCGGCGGAAACAACGAAATGAGGATCGCCCGGCGGACCACTCGCCCCTTCGGCTGACTCTCGTGGCGACGACGTGCCGTATAGATCGCTTCCGCGGGAAACAACGGCCACAACACCATCAGCGACACGGCCAAAACCCACTCTTCAGGGTTCGAAATGTCCGTTTGATGCGCGCGATGAATCACACCCGCTACGGTGAGTAAGTACGCGAACGCCAGCCAGAACATGATGGCCGCAAACGGCGGTCGCGGCGGATTGAGTTCGTCGTCGTTCGGTGTCATCGCAGCGTCCTCCCTGTCCGGTTATTCGAAGGCCACAATCCCGCATTGCGCGAAATCGCTCTGCGATTTTGCCGGATTTGGAAAAGCGCACAGCCATTCAATACGTCGCGCGCCCGCCGCTGATGTCGAAGCAGAAGCCCGTCGTGAAACTGCATTCGCTGCTAGCGAGGAAGTGCGCGAGCGCGGCGACTTCGTCCGGTTTGCCGGTGCGGCCGAGTGGGATTTTCGACAGCATCATGTTGATCTGCTCGGCGCTCAGTTGATCGAGGATCGGCGTTTGAATCACGGCGGGTGAGACGCTGTTCACGCAGATGTCGCCTTTGCCGACGAGTTCCTTCGAGAGCGATTTCGTCAGTGCGATAACGGCGGCTTTGCTGGCGGAGTACGGCCCCATCTTCGGGTTGCCTTCCTTACCGGCGATACTGGCGATATTAACGATGCGGCCGTATTTCTTCTCGATCATCCCGGGCAACACGGCTTTGCAGCAGAGCACGAGGCCCGTCACGTTGATGTTCATGACGTACTCCCAGTCTTCGCGAACGCTTTCCCAGATCGACACATCGCGGCCCTTGCGACTGGCGACACCGGCGTTGTTCACAAGCACATCGACCGTTCCGGCGGCCTTCACGACTTCGCCGAAGACGCGCTCGAGGTCGGCTTCCTTCGTGAGGTCGCCGACCATCGGTACGCCGCCGATGTCATTGGCGACGCGGTTGGCGTTCTCGGCGGACATGTCGAACACGCCGACTTTCGCACCGGCGGCCGCCAGACGACGACAGATCGCCTCGCCGATGCCTTGTCCACCCCCCGTTACCACTGCCACTTTGCCATCGAGCCGGAAGTGATTCGTCGCCGTCATCGGAAGTCCTCTTCGGTGAAATCGTCCCGTCGGCTGCGAATGAAATCCGTCCGGTTCGGGTCGTGCATTTCGTTACGATAATCGGATCGACCGCAACCGGCCAACTTCTATCTGCGAACACCGAACGTCTTTTCGGTGTCCAAAACGCCTTGGCACAATATCCTGAAAGCGACAAATCCTTCACGGCTCGGACGGCAGATCATGAAATCGAATCGCAGTATCGATGGCGAACACACCCTTGCGGTGTTCATCGATTTTGAAAATCTCGCACTCGGCTTCAACGGTCGCCGCGACAAGTTCGAGATCGGCAAAGTGCTCGAACGTCTCGTCGAAAAGGGCAAAATCGTCGTAAAGAAAGCCTATTCGGACTGGTCGCGGTTCGGGCAGTACACGGGGCCGCTCCACGAAGCCGCAATCGAACTGATCGAGATTCCCAAACGCAGCCAGACGGGGAAGAACTCGGCGGACATCCGCCTCGTCGTCGATGCTATCGACCTCGCGTACTCCAAAGACCACATCAATACCTTCGTCATCGTTTCGGGCGACAGCGATTTTTCGCCGCTCGTTTCGAAATTGAAGGAACTCGGCAAGCATGTCATCGGCCTCGGCCTGACGGGGGCGACTTCGGAGTTGCTCCGCGATAACTGCGACGAGTTCATCTATTACGAAGACCTCGGCCGCGCCGCCGCCGCGACGCCGACCGTCAACGAGGAAATTCCCGAACAGAAGCGCAAGGTCTTCACGCTGTTGCTCGATTCGCTGTTAGCATTGCGGCGCGAGAACAAGGAAGTCATCTATTCGTCGATGGTCAAGGACACGATGAAACGCAAGAAGCCGTCGTTCAACGAAGGCTATCACGGTTACAATACGTTCAGCGAGTTGCTTGAAGACGCACAACGGCACGGCATCGTCGAAATCGAGAAACACAAGAGTAGCGGCACCTACGTCGTCGTTCGCTTTGGCACGGAGCCGGAAAATCCCGTGACACGTAAAGCGGCGATCGAGGCTCCGCCACCACCGCCACCCGCTGACAATCGCAATCGCGGTGGCCGCACGACAACGCCACGCCAGCAAACGAGTCGGCGAACCGACCCACCTGTGAACGGCGGCGTGGTCCGCCCGCCAGTCAAACCGCCTGCAATCGTGCCGCAACCGGAGATCGCAGCAGGGAATGATCGTCCGTCAAACAACGACCGCCCACCGTTGAATCGCCCACTCAATAACGACCGCCCTCCGAACGTCGATCGTCCACCGAATCTGGATGCCCCGCTCGGCAACGATCGTGCGTTGGGGCGTGCGTTGATGGATGATCTTCACGATGACGGCGACGACGACGTGCCATCGTATCGCCCTCGGAAGGCGGCACCGGCTGCCGTGAAAGCACCGGCACCGGCCGAAGCACCCCCGGCTAACAAGCCCGCCGAACCCCGCCGCCGCGCACCGGCCGCCGCGCGACCCGCCGCAGTCGAAGCCCCACCGGTGCAACCGAAGCCTGCCGCACCCGCCCGCCGACCCGCCGCTACGGAACCCGCACCTGCACCTGCACAACCTGCGGCCGCTCCCGTTCGCAAACGTGCGCCGGCCGCCGTCGTGCCACCGAAGCCGACGCCACCGCCCGCCGATCTCGATCTGGACAGCGGCTTCGGCGCGGGGTTGGGTTTGTAATCTGGTCACGAAACTTTGGATCCGGTGTAATCGCGACCGTCGAAATCCGACGTAAGTCGTTGGTGGGTTAGGTTGGTTCCGAAATTCGGGCATGAGTCCACGGATGGGTGGGTGGGTAATGGCTGGAGTCAATCTGCTACCCAAAATGCCGCGATTGGCACCGTGCCGTAATCTGTCTTCGAACATGACATTCCCCAACACCCGATTGAGGGTTGACCGTGCCCCTGCTGTTTGCCGTCACGCTGTTCATCAGTGCCTCGCTGCTGTTCATGATTCAACCGATGGTGGGCCGGATGATCTTGCCGCTACTCGGCGGCAGTCCCGGGGCGTGGAACACGTGCATGGTGTTCTTCCAGGCCGTGCTGTTACTCGGGTATCTTTACGCACACAAACTGACGGCCGTCATGAGTCCGCGCCGGCAAGTGCTGTTGCACACGGGCGTACTGTTTGCCGCGCTGCTCGTCCTCGGTGGCGCGGCACTGCTCACGTCGAATCACTCGCCGATTCCCATCGTGAAATCACTCGCGCCGCAAAGTACCTCGTTCCCGATGTTCGGCACGCTCGCACTGTTGGCCGTCGCGATTGGCATACCGTTCTTTGCGGTGTCGACGAGCGCGCCGTTGCTCCAACGCTGGTTCGCGTATACAGGGCACCCCGCATCGAAAGACCCGTACTTCCTCTATGCTGCAAGCAATGCCGGGAGTTTGATCTCGCTGCTCGGCTACCCGCTCGTCACCGAGCCGAGCCTGCGTTTGGTCGAACAAGCGTGGCTGTTCGCGGGTGGTTTCCTGTTACTGCTGGTGATGTTTTTCGTCTGCGGTTCGGCGGTCAAACGGCCAAACCTCTATGAGAAACCGACCGGCAAACTCGACTCGCAAACGCCGCCCGCCAAAGAACCCGAACCGACGCTCGGGCGTAAACTCAAGTGGCTCGCGCTCTCGTTCGTGCCGTCGAGCTTGATGCTCGGCGTAACGTTCCACATGACGACCGACATCGCCTCGATCCCGCTGTTGTGGGTCGTGCCGCTCGCGCTGTACTTGCTGACGTTCATCATTGCGTTCGCCAAGACGCCGAAATGGTTTCGCACGGTGTTGGCGAACATTAGCCCCGTGATTACGCTGTTGCTCGTCTTCGTTCTCGTCTCGCAAACGGCCATCGACAACACGTTCCTCTCGTTGGGATTGCACCTGACAGCGTACTTCCTGACGGCGCTCATGTGCCATTCCGAACTCGCACGCGATCGCCCCTCGGCAGAGTACCTGACGATGTTCTACTTGTGGATTTCCATCGGCGGGATGATCGGCGGAATCTTCAACGCGCTGATCGCGCCGATCGCATTCCCGCTCGCGTGGGAGTATCCGATCTCGATCGCGATTGGCTGTATGTTGATCCCGAAACTCGTCGACGAGAAATCGAAACTCACCGGCGAAGCGGCGAAGATGTATGAAGGCAAACAACGGCTGCTCGACATTTTCATCCCGGTCGCGATGCTGGCGGGCGTGGCCGCGCTGACCGCGTTCTGGGGCTTCGACACGTTTACCGATCTGTGCAAATGGATCTCAGTTCAATCGACATCGCTACTCGCATTTTGCGGTCTGAACATCATGTTGATGCCGCGAAACGTCGCGATTCTGATCGCGTATGCACTCCCCGCAATGATCTGTTTCCTGTTCATCGACCGGCCCGTTCGCTTCGGCTTGTGCGTGGCGGCGCTGTTGTTCGTCGGGTACTTCCGACAACACGACAAGAGCGTGGTTCGCACCGAACGCAGCTTCTTCGGCATCTTGAAAGTGGAAGAAAACCAATACTTCCGCAAGCTCGTTCACGGCACGACACTCCACGGCACCCAAGCGATCGACCCGTGGCCGTACGTCGACGAACTCAAGGAACCGCTCTCGGCAGTCATCGGCCCAGCGGGTGTGTACGGATATGACCTTCGCCAGAAACCGCTGACGTATTACCACGAAACCGGGCCAGTCGGTCACGTGTTTAGCGTACTTCGCGAAACCGACCCGACCGCTCATTTCGCGATGGTCGGCCTCGGCACAGGCTCGGTATCGTGCTACGCGCGGCCCGGCCAGAAACTCACGTATTACGAGATCGACCCGAAGGTGAAGGCCCTCGTCGCCGACACGAACAAGTATTTCACGTACGTGACCGATGCCCGCGACCGCGGTGCCGATGTCGAGATCGTCCTCGGCGACGCGCGTCTCAAACTCGAAGAACACACTGACCGCAAGTACAAATTACTGCTGCTCGATGCATTCAGTTCGGATGCGATTCCGATTCACTTGCTGACGAAAGAAGCCGTCGAGTTGTACCTCGATCGCCTAACGGACGATGGCATTCTTGCGGTGCATATTTCGAACAAATTCGTGAACCTCGAACCGGTCGTGGGCCGAATCGCGGAGAAACTCGGGCTAACGGGCTTGCTGATGAACGATAGCTGGATCGACGATACGCACAACCACCCACCGGGGAAAACGCAATCGTCGTGGGTGGTGCTCGCAAAGAATCCCGCACGGCTCGAAGCGTTCAAGCGACCCGAATTCGGCATCGTATATACGCACAAACTCAGCCCGGAACTGATCTCCGAGCCGAGAGTGTGGCAGCCACTGAAGCCGCACGAAAGCGTCAAACTCTGGACCGACGATTACTCCGACGTACTGAGCGTGATGATGATTAAAGAGATTCAGCGCGTACGCCACGCACTCGGCCTGCCAACGATGGCATCGCTCCGGGAATAGTCATGTCGAACCCGATTTTGATCGTTGGTGCCAGCGGGCGCGCGGCGGCGGCATCGGCGATCCGCGCGGGATTCCAGCCTCACGTCATCGATTTGTTTGCCGACGCGGACACGATGCGATTGTGTCCGACGATCGTCTGCCCATTCGCAGATTATCCGCACGGGTTGATCGCACTCGCGAAAGTCGCCCCGCCGATGCCATGGATGTACACGGGCGGTTTAGAGAATCACCCCGATGTCGTAATGGCGATTTCCGAGCGTCGCGAACTCCTCGGTAACGACGCCAACGTGCTGCGCGAAGTCCGCGATGTCACCCGCTTCGCCCGGACCGTACGCGAACGCGGTGGCCATTTCCCCCCGACGATGGCACTTGGTACCGCGCAGCCTGCGGATGGAATCTGGTTACACAAGTCGTCCACTTCCTCTGGCGGCCTCGGCGTGCGCTTCGCGATCACCGAAGATTTCGATGGCCATTCGCACAACATGCAAGACTGCTTGCAACTATTCATCGACGGCGACCCAATGTCCGCGATCTACCGTTCGGACGGCCAATACCGGTCCACACTGTTCGGCATGACGCGGCAACTCATCGGTATGCCGTGGCTCCACGCGAAGCCATTCGCGTATGCGGGGAACATCACCCGCCACGAAGATTCTCTCGCGAAAAACCTGACGTTTCACGGCAAACTCTTATCGCAAGACTTTCACCTAACGGGCGGTTGGGGCCTCGATTTCATCGACAATCACAACGGCAAAGCGTTCACGATCGAGATGAATCCGCGTTACACCGCCGCGGTGGAAGTGCTCGAATTCGCGACTGGCCAAGCGTTTCTCGGCGATGCCACTTCACCGCGCCCATCGTCGCCAGTCGTTGGCAAAGCGATCTACTACGCCCCGCATCACATGACATTTCCCATGTCAGGGCCGTGGGACGAATCGCTCGCGAATGCCACCAACGTCTGGCAACGCCCGGACTTTGCCGACATTCCGCACGGCGGCAGCGACATCGAAACGGGACAACCCGTCTGCACGATTCTCGCAGAAGCGACGAGCGAAGCCGAGTGCCTTGAGCAACTTCAAAAGCGTGCCCGCGAACTCGATACGCTGTTCGGCATTTGAAGACGTCCACGGAGGATACGCAAATCGTGGTTCGAACGTTGAATGCAGCAACCGAACGCGCGCCTG
>JAYSYI010000086.1:0-21780 GCA_043727665.1 Limnoglobus sp.
TCGCAGCCCGATCGGGTTGCGCAATAACAAACGGTCTGCCCGAAAAGGGAAGTCAGAGTGAAACAGAATGTAAGAAGTGAACGGAACATAATGTTATCATACCCTTCGACTACGATCATCATACACAATGAACAGCAAATCGCAAAAGTTTTTCGAACGGGTTTCTCAGTCGGCAAATGCGATTGTCGAATACCCGCAGAGAAACGGTTCGACTTTACGAGCAAAATCGACATGGGAACCGCTTCCGGGTATAGTTGTCAACTGAATGTGACACAACTGAATGCGACACAACTGGAGAATCGACGATGCTGCGATTGCTATTCCTCGGCGTGCTGATGGTGACGGCCACTGCGTTTGCGGCCGATGAGCCGATCGATAAAGCGAAGCAACCGTTACTCGGCGAATGGAGCGTCGTCGATGCCACCGGCGGCGAACGAGCGGCACTGTTGAAGGCGAATGTCCTGCGGGTGACATTCGATGCGGACACGCTCACAGCGGGTCGGTCGGGAGAGTATACGCTCGATGCTACCAAGTCGCCGAAGCAGATCGATTTGAAAATCGCTGGCGGCCCGAAAGAGGAACGCGGCACGTACAAGGGCATCTACGAAGTGACCGCCGATAGTCTCAAAATTCAGTTTGCGCTACCGGGTAAGGAGCGGCAGATGTCATTCGCAGCCACTGATGGCGTTGCACTCAGCCTGAAGCGCAACAAGAAATAACGGCATAGCAGGAAGCGTTACTCGACATTATCCGCGAGCGATTCGGTTCGGTGCCGGAACTGGTCGAGGCGCGGATTCGTGCGACGGATGACTCTGCGAAGTTGCAGGCGGCCATCCGGCAATCGGTTCGCGTCACGGACGCGAACGACATCCTCCGCTAACTCTCATCCGCCGACGAAATACTCGAAGCTGTCTGCGTTGCGAATGGCAGAGTCTGGGTCGCTGATCGCCAGGGCACGGGCGTTCGCTTGTCCGTAGGTCACGTCGTCGGTACTTGCGTCGGAGTGGCTGTGCTCGTGGACGAGTGTACCGGCTTTGGAGTCGGTGCCGTTCTGTGGGGCGGTCCAGAAAGCGCCGCAGAAAAATATCGTGGTGCTGTCTTTGAACGTATATGCGAACCAACCGCTATGGCAGCCGACGCCCGTGAGGTTGTACGTGAAACTCGTCGAGGTCATTCGCTCGTGGATTTTGGTGTAGACGGTCTTGGCTTTGTTGAAGCGGCCAACGGTGTAGTTGCCGAACCACTCTTTGTATTTCGCATCGTCTTTGATCGCGGCGACGGCTTTCTCGACGAGCCGGAAACTGTCGTCGATCGCTTTTTTGACTTGCTTCTGCCGGGCCAACGTGCCGCCGATGAGTGTTGGGGGCAGGATGGCGGCGGCGGCCATCACTGCCCCCATTGCGGAAGCCGTGCCGTTGATTTTCGGCGGTTTGTTCGAGAGCCGCGCGACCTTACCGCGTGTCGGCAGTGGGGTGCCGCCTTTCGTTACCTTAAACGAGGCTTTCCCGCCCGTTACCTTCGACTTTTCCGGTGCGAATTTGGCGAGCGCCACCGTGGCCGTTCGCGTCTTGGTTTCTTCGGGGATGGGGATGTGCTCGAGGCCCGGAATGTTTAATTCTACCTTATAATCCGCCGGAACCGAAACCGCGTACGATTCGCTGACATCGACTTCGGCACTGACCATCGCGCCCGCCCGAACGAGGATGTAATCCTCCGCGCTCGGGTTGCCACGCTTGACCATCGGCCCGTCGTAGGCGACTTTGCTTTTCTCGTTTCGCGTGATTGTCAGACAGTCGCTGTTCAGCCCTTCCAATGGCGTGTACCACTTCAAAACGAACAGATCCTTCTTGCCGCCGTTCGTCAGTTCGAATCGCAATTGCACCTTCTCGGCTGAGTCGTAACTCTTCGACGCAACCAGTTTCCCCTTCAAGACAGATGCCATCGCGAACCTCAAGTGTAAGGGCGGATCCAACTGTTGGAAGTGTAATCGAACTTCTAAGAGCGGTCAACGAAATACGTTGTATACTCCGCAAAATGTGATTTTTCAGGATCGCGCTCTAGGCAAAGTACCCTTACAACCGGTACAATCTGTCATTCCACTGTTTCGATGTTTATCGTTCGTCGAAGTGCCACCTGCCCGTGCGGGTTGTCGCGGAGTTTGCCATGCCGTGCCCTTTCCCTGGGATGGATCCGTATCTGGAAGATGCCGCATTTTGGTCGTCGTTTCAGCATCAGTTCGTCGCCGGGATGTATCAGATCTTGCTGCCGGGGCTGGTGGATCGCTATCGGGCGAAAATCGGTACGCGCAGTTACGTCACCGAATTGACGTTGTTTACGTCGATTTTGCGCGAACCGCACACCGAAGAGTTCATCGAAATTCGCGACCGCGCCGACGGGCGGCTCGTCACCGTTATCGACTTGCCCAGTCCGTCGAACCGCACGACCGCAGCAGGGCGTGCGAGCTATCTCGAGACGCGCAAAGATACCGACACGCAGCGGGCGAACGCGATCGAAATCGACCTCGTCACGCAAGGTTTACCGCTACTCGACTACTCGCGGGATGGCTTGCCCGAATACGATTATGCCGTGTCGGTGGCACGGGCCGCGACACCGGGGCGATATGAAATCTACACGACAACGGTGCAGAAACGCCTGCCGAAGTTCAAAGTCCCGCTCGCAACCGACGACCGCGATGCGCTGCTGGATTTACAAGATGTGTTCCGGCGGGCGTTCGACCTCGGAAGCTTCGCGAAGACGGTCGATTATCGCGGCATGCTGCCAATGGAAGTGAAGATCAGCGTACCGAACCGCGACTGGGTCGAAGCGGTTCTGCGACAGCAGAAGTTACGGTAAACTACTTCCCGAGCGTCTTGGCCGTTGTGCCGTTGGTAGCGACGGACTTTGCAGCGCGGATGCGATCGAGCAGGTTCTGTTTTGCGATTTCGGCGGGGTTCACGGGTGCTGACTGAATCGACGGTGCAGGTGTTTCGGAGAGCATATCCGATGCGATTTCGCGTGTGACACGCTTGACACCGGCGGGGCGGTCCGCGTAAATCTTGTCCATTTCTTCCAGGGTCACGATGCGCTCGAGCTTCAAAAAGACAACGTCATCGTACGGTACGAAGAAGCCGCGACTTTCGTCTTGGTTACCGGCTTCCCGACCGCGAAACAACACGTACGTCGGTTCGTAACGCAGCATCGTGTCGACGTTGAGGAAGTTCCCGGTTCGCAACATCATGTGGACTCGCGAGTGGTCGTGCTCAGGAATCCGGTTGAAAATATCCATCAGATCTTCGCGCTTCATAATTGTCCTGTGGTAGTGTCGAGTGGTGAGTGTCGAGTGGCGAGATAAAACATTCTGATCTCGCCACTCACCACTCGCCACTCGTCACTGCTTAAGATCGGAATAATTCGAGTCGTTCGGGCGGTCGCATCAGTCGTCGGTAGAGGGTAATTTGTGCGATGGCGACGGCAGCCCCGCCGACGCCGCAGACGAGTTTCCAGTTGGGTAACACGCGGGCGGCGGGCCAATCGTGCGTGATTGCAAGGTCGTTTAAGGCATTCAGGGCAATCGCAAAGATCCCCGCAAAAGCGATGGCGGAGGCCATAAACGCGATCGGCAAGCGTGCGGCCGTCCACGGGTCGGAACTATATTGCCGCAACGAGAACTCGGTGCCGAGCCGACGCCAGAGTTTCGTAAACACTTCGTCGGCAATCTCCGGCGTACCCAACGTGATCGAGGCGCGGCCCTGCCCGTTGCGATCGCTGGCGTGGTCGATGTGGACAGTATTCGTGTGCAAATCGAGTTTCACACGGCGGATCGATGCGAGTTCCACCACCGTAGCGAACGGCCCGAGCACGCTCTCGACATCCATCGCCGTTTCTACGGCGGCCACGGTTTCGGGCTTCGGTTCGCCCGATTGGGCGGCCAGGAACAACCGTGGCAACGTGAGAACGAGCATCGAATGCGAGAGAACGTCCGGTGCCTTCCAGACGCGACGGCGGCCCAGACCCGGAAAACCGGTGTCCGATGGCTGCGTATAAGCTTCAAACGGTTTGAGCGCGGGCATAGTCCAACCGGGCAAGGTAGGAGCGTCGCACCCGTGCAACGCCTACCTGTAGGTAGAACCCTTTACCCACTAGGTCAAATCCTCATATGCCGCAAAGTCTGCGCCATAGGCAGATCGAGAGTTAAAATGGATGCGACTGGTAAAAATATCACGACCGCAACGACTGCGCAATCCTTATGCCGGGTTGCCTAATATCACGGCGGAGCCATCGGAGGCGGGCAGCAGCAGTTTGCTGGAGCCGAAGGGGACGGCGTGTGTGCGGGGGTGGATGCTCGGACTTTCGGGTTTGACGCTGCCGATCTTGTCGCCAGTTTTGCAGCGATACGCGGTCACGGTGCCGATGACATCGGTCGTTAAAATCGCGTCGCGGCTGGTCGTCATGCCGAGCAGATCGTCGTCTTTCGTTCTCCAAATCACCCATGCGGCCGTCTCGCTGTTCGGTGTTAATCCGACGATGTGCCGGTCGTTCACCGCATAAATTACGAATGGCGTGCCGTCGGCACTCGTCGTTATCAGGAAGCGCCCCGTTGGTTTGCCGGCGGGTATGCGCACCTCGTTCGCAACGGGTGCAATCGTGTTGCCACGCCAGCGCGAAAGTGGCTCGCCGGTCTGGTCGGCGTCGAACATCCAGACGCTTCCGGTCACGTCCGCGATCAGCACCCGCTTTGCGGTATCGCCGATGGCGACGATGGCAGGCGGGATGACGATTTTCTCGCGAAGTACCCACGGCCCGGCGACGCTCTTCCACTCGGCACCGGCAGTGCTCGGCCAGCGGGTTCGCACCACTTTCTTGTTGCCATCGGTGCTGAGATATTCCTCATCGCTAACGGGGGACAGATAGCAAATCGCGTCGGCGGTTGCGCCGTCGCCACGCCACATCGGCCCCTGCACGAGCTTGGGATTACTCGGTTCGAATCGGTACAGGAAGCCATCGGCAAGCGGAAACACGACGGTCGCGCCGACGGCAACCGGCGACCCCGCGAGGCGGTCCGGCAGTGGGGCGAGGGCATCGGTTTTCGATTTGCCTTCCACGATTTGACGTACGCGCAGTTGCGGGATTGCTTTCTCGCCGGGTTCCTTTTCGGGAACGAGAATCCACGTCGTTTTGCCATCGAGTGACGTCGCTGTTTTTGCGGGGGCGGTGCCGGAAACGACGGGCGACGCGACGATCCAAGTCGGTTCGATCGGCTTGGTGGCGTCGTTCGCGCCGATGGCCGCAGATAGCGGCAGAGCGTATGCGCCGCCGTCTTCGTCGACGAGAATCGCGCCCGCCGCCGTTGGCACGGGTGGCCCGTTCGGGATCGCGCCGAGCTTGCGGTGCCAGCGCGGGCGGCCATCGCGGACATCGAACGCGATCGCGCGCATGCCATCGGATTCTTCCGAACGCACGGCCACGAACGCGATGTCGCGCCGCGCGTTCCACTGCGGCGATTGCATCGGCACGCCCGATGGCACGGGCAGCCCGGCGGATGTCACTTGCAGGCCCGTTTGTGCGGTGAAACCGAGCCGCATTCGGAATAATTTCGAACGGCTAATCGTCCAGAACGTGTCGTCGTCCGCGATGGCGATTTGCCCCGCGCTCGGATTTTTCGCATCGACAGGCAGTTGCGGGCCGGGGATCGCGTACATTCCCGCATCCTGGTTTCCCAGCTGATTCGTACCGAACAGGCCAAACGCACCGGCATCGGTCACGACGGCGACGCGCTCGCCATCGGTGTGCGGCGGGAACCAGACGTGCCCTGGCAGTGAGAGCGTCGTGGTGGCGACCGGCGCAATTTCCGGCGGGCCATCGGCGGGGTTACCGCGTTCCATCGTCGTTAGCGGGAAGGCGCGCAGTTTGGTCGCTTGCGTACCGTCGTTCTGCGTGAGAATGATGTACCGGTTCGCTTTTTCTTCGCCGACAGGGCCGGTGATAATCGGCGGCACACGCAGCGAAAGGTCGGGGTGCTCGGTTGCCAGCACTTGCACGCAACGCATCGGCAGGCGGTCGTTCTCCGCGTTGTGCGGCTCGACATCGATCGCAAACACGCGCCGCGCTTCGGCGGCCACGTAGAGCATTCCCGTACCCGGTTGTCGCACCGCGCCGGGGCCGATGCGTTGCCGGAGTTGAATGTAGCTGAGGCGATTTCCGCTCACCGCTTCGAGTTCGATGACGGTGCCGAGTTCATCGCGAATCGGCACGTAAACCCGCGAACCGACGACGATTGGCCGACCCGCGCATTCGGCTTCGAGCGGCTGATACCACCAGATTTGCCCCGTGCGTGCAAGCCGCGCGGTCAGGCCGTACTTCCCGTCGATCTCGGTAGGTACAATCGCGAGTTCGCCACCGCCTTCGGCTAGCGGCATCCGAACGGGCACGTCGTTGTACCGGCCAATCCGCGCCGCCCAAAGTAGCGTGCCGGTGTCCGCATCGAATGCATGAAGGATGCCCCGTGCCACCGCGTAGAACGTCTCGGTAATCGCGTCGGGTGCGAGCGGGACTGTCGGTGCGGTCGATTGCCCAACGGGCGGCGCAACGAACAACAACCCGCCCGAGGGATCGTTCGGGTACGGCACCGGCAGCCGCGCCACCAGCACCGGCTGAATCAGTCGGCGGAGTGCCGCTTTCGCGTCGGCGATGATCTCCAAACCTTCAGAATCGGCTTCGAATCGTGCCCGTTTCAGAACGCCCGCGAAGGCCGCGATCCGCTGATCTGTGGGGTTCGTCGGCAAGTCGCGGAACGGTGCAAATACGGCCAGTCGTTCGCGTTCGCGGGCAAATTTCTTCGCCAGTTCGTCGAACAACTTGCGCGGCTCGTCGAGTGCTTTCACCTCTTTGATTTTGTATTTTTCCGTCAGCGGAATCAGCGAGCGCCCCTCCTCGACGGCTTTCTCCGCGCCGTCGAGTTCGTCTTGGCCGCCCGCGTTCTTGCGCTTGCCGACGTACTTTTTCAGGCGATCGTCGGCATGTTCGACGATGCCATCGACGAGCTTTCGCCCCGCCTCGAAAATCTCGTGGCCAAACCCGGAGGCATCGGGCTTTGCCATCGCGTTCGAACCGTATTCGGTAAGGAAGCCGCGAAACTTGGCGATGCCGTCCGCCGGGTTATCGCGAACCGTCGTGCCCGTGACGGCGCTGTGCAGCGCGGCGAGCTTCGCGAAGAATTGGTACGTGTCCTTCTTTTCGCTTACGGGGAAGTCCGTTAGCAGTTTTTCGTAAAGTTGTGCGGACTTCGCGTGGTTGGATAATTTGAATTCATCGTCGGCCTCTTTCGCCAGATACTCTTCCGCACGCAGTTCGTTCCGGTAGTACGAAACGCCCGCATAAATCAGCACGCCGAAGATCGTCACGATCAGCCCGGCGAGGATTAATCCCCATCGCCCGACGCCCGCGCCCGATGCTTTCGGCAAGTCGTCCGGGTCGGTGTCGCCACGGCCAACGGGGCGTTCCTTTGCGGACTTTAACACCGGCACCTTCGGGGCTTCGTCTCGCCAGTCGACGACTTTCGGCCCGGCGGGGGCATCGTTCCAGTCGACCATTTTCGGGCCGGGTGGCAGATCGTCGACGCTGTCTTCGATCAACTCCGCATCGATCATCGCGGGTTTCGGCGGCGGCTTCAACACTGGTACCGTCGGCACGATGCCCATCTCCAGGACGTACGGCAACGACTCGGGTTCGGGCTTATCGAATGGCCAAACCACCACCGGTTTCGGCGGCCCTTCGACTTCCAGAATCGGCACGAAATCGTTCACCGACCCGCTGAGATACGGCAACGAAGGCAGCGGTGCCGACGGTAGTAATACGGGCACGTCCACCGGTGCGGGTGGCACTTCGGATACCATAAAGATGTCGCGGCAATCGGGGCAACGCATCGATTTTCCCAGCAGCTCTGGCTGGAGGGTAAACCGCGATTCGCAGTGTGGGCATTCGACGGCAATCGACACGATGAATCCCCGGCGCGAGAGAAGGGGCGAACGGAGGTAATATACCCGATGCGGCCGAAACCAGCACATCGTTTTGAAGGAAAGCCTTAAGGAGTTTGGTTTGCCAGAATCGCCCCCGTTCCGAACGCGCACGCTTTCGCAAGAAATGTGTAGAATCTTTGCATGAAGCACGACCCGGACGCACCCACGGAAATGGCTCCGCCCGACCTCACCGGTCGGACGCTCGGCGATTTCCAGGTGTTGCGCAAAATCGGCCAGGGCGGCATGGGGCAAGTCTACCTCGCGCGGCAACTTTCCCTCAAACGCGAAGTCGCGCTGAAGCTGTTGCGAAACGACCTTGCCTCGAACCCGACGGCGCTCAAGCGCTTCCAGGGCGAAGCGGAAGCGGTTGCCCGGATTAGCCATCCGAACATCGTGCAAGTGTATGCCATCGGCGAGCACGAAGGCTTACGGTACATGGCGCTCGAGTACGTCGAGGGGCGGAACCTCCGCGACTTTCTCACGCGGAAAGGCGCACCCGATTTGCCGGTGGCGCTCGCGATTATGCGGCAAGTCGCAGCAGCACTCCAGCGTGCCAGCGAACTCGGCATCGTTCACCGGGATATTAAACCGGAGAACATTTTGCTGACGAAAAAGGTCGAAGTGAAGGTGACCGATTTCGGCCTGTCGCGTCTCACCGGTGGCGATCAGTTGCCATTGAACCTGACGCAATCGGGTGTCACGCTCGGCACGCCGTTGTACATGTCGCCGGAACAGGTGCGCGGCCAAGCGATCGACCATCGTTCAGATATTTATTCGTTCGGCGTCACCTGCTATCACATCCTCGCGGGGCTGCCGCCGTTCACGGGTGCCAATGCCATCGATGTCGCGATGAAGCACGTCAACGAGCAACCCGAACCGCTCGGGGAAATTCGCACAGACTTGCCTGCCGACTTGTGCGCGATGGTTCACAAGATGATGGCGAAGAAGCCCGAAGACCGATACCAAACCGCGAAGGAAATTTCACGCGATTTGTCGAAAGTGCGCGAAGGCTTGTCGCTCGGGTTGCCGAATGTGCAATCGGGGAATCTGCCGCAATTCAGCGGAAGTTTCAGCGGGCAAACGCAGACGTACGTGTTGCCGTTGGCACCCAGCCCCTCGCGTTGGCCGGCGTTCGTGCTCGGGTTCCTCGTGCTGGTCGGCACGTTTACGGGTGGCTGGTGGATGTTCGGGAAACTGCATCCGCGTGCCGAGGCCGCGAGTGGCCCACCCGGCACCGGGTTGCCCGAAATGCGCTTGCCTGACACGGTGATTCTCAGCACGGCGAAGGAACGCGATCTCACCGCGAAACTCCACGACCGCGCGACGAAACCCAACGAATTCATCGACGCGAGTATCGAACTCGGGTTGTTATTGATGAAGGAACGACGCTATTTAGAAGCGGAAAAAGTCTTTGCCGCACTCGAAAACGAGAAGTTCGACGCGAAGGGCGCATTCGCAGCGCACATCGTGGCCGCAAAACTCGGGCACGGAATTTTACTCGCACATCAGGACAAAGCGAAGGAATCGATCGAGGCGTTCAAGAACCTGATCGCAATCGTTTCCAAGGGCGGAAACCCAAAGAACCAAAGCCCCGCCCTGTTCCGGTTCAACCAGTATTTGCGCGAACACCGCGAACTGAGCCAAGCCGTCGCCGAAGCGATCCAGCGCGATTCGGACAACCTCAAAGGCGAGAAGTTCCCCACGCTCGACTTCCTGCGCTCGCCCCCCGCATTGCCACGGTGATCGGTCGTTTCCCCGTTTAGCCGCGTTGCGCAGGCCATTCGATACGCCGTGCCCACGCTTCGCTCCGAAGACTCCGCGGCGAGGCTGAACGCGGAGTGCAATGCCGTCTGTCAAAACTACGGCTCAGTCAACAACCAGTAGTAATACGATCGTTTCCGCATCTCTGTACATCATGCTCAAACATTGCGTATTTTCTTCGGCTGTGAGCAATTGGTCCGGAAGAAAGCGGATTATCAGTGGGAATTCGACCGAAATCAGTGGATTCTGTCCAAACAACTCTGCGTCAGCAGAAGGCACTTCGTCGATACTTACCGTTGCTTCGACGCCACCAATTTCCCCATTAGACTGTTTCATATAATTGAAAATGAAACCGTTAGCAATCATCCGGCCGATTCGATTCGAGTCGTCCACTTCGAGGAAAGCCCGCTGGACCTCATCCGAATTGCCCATGATGCGATCCGTGGCAATCGAATCGGCCGTAATTTTCACTCGTAAGAAGGCAATTTCGTATAGGAAATCGGTTTCCATCGCGGTGAACTCCTCATTTTGGTTCTGATCTTTGACATGATGGAACGATACCGTTTGCTGTAAACCACTCGGTGATTTGTGTGATTCTGTCCAACTGGAATGCGATTTTACTCTGTAGTTCGGCGATCTTTGCAGGGTCTGTCGCAGCGGCCATCGCTGTAGCGTAAGTAACGTTGATTGCTCTGGCAATGGCTATGTAATTTCGCATGACTGCGGTAGTGAATGCATTCGCAACCGGCGTGAATCCGTGATCGAAAAAGGCACGCATGATGGAGCCACGAGCACCATTGAACGCAGGTGAACCTACCGGAGTATTCTGGAGCGTCTTGAGTACAGCTTGCTGTGCGGCAGTAATTGCAGCTTGCCGCGCAGCAGCAAGCGCCGCAGCTGCTGCGATTCGTGCGGCGGCCGCTTGAAGTGCGGCCACATCTGCTGCTGGCAATCCACCAGACTCAGCCGCGATCGCTATTAGATTTCGAATTTGTGCGAGGTCGCCAGTGGCAATTGTGCGAGCAGTGCTTTGTGTTATGCTGTCAGGGCTCGCCAAAAACACGATCTGCCCTCGATCACGTCCCTCGATGTACTCCAATGTAGTGGCGGTTGGTGGTGGCGCGTTCGGATCGATGTTGAATACGGTGTTGACAGTCGTTGGATTTGGTGATGAACGAACATAATCGACATTGATGCCGAGCGTCGGTATCGTGCCGATCACAACGGCAGGCATACTGCCCATGTCTGGCGGAGATGCAAATCGCGATTGACTAGCTTCGCCTTGCGCCAGACTTCCGGCGTAATTTCCCCAGGCTCCGGTTTCATCGCTGGTGTAGCGGTTATTCGCGGCGGCGATATCGATGCCGTACTGCGCGACCGCCTCGGTGATTTGTCGCTCTTGTTCGACGGGGATATCTGCACGTTTGAGTTGGTACTCGCTCCACGCACCCGCTTTGTTGGCGAAGTGTGCGTTCCACGCATTCAATTCTTGAATAATATAGCTTGACGTAGCGGTATCGATAGCACTGGCGTACGAGTTGATTGCGGAAGTGATCGTAGTTTCGAGGTTAGTTATTGCGCCATCGAACAGTTGGTTCGCCATCGAAGATGCTGAAGCGCTAGTTGAATTGCCACTGTCATAAGCAGTTTCGACGGAACTCAGAAGGATATTTACTGCTGCGCCGATTGCGACTTCGTCGTTACCAGCTGCCGCAATTGCCGAATCATAAACGCTGTTCGCGTTCGTCATCGTGGAATCGAAAGCACTGCTTGCGTTCGCGAGTAAGTTGGCCGCTGTCGTTTGTGCCATCGCAATGTATGACGTGAATGCCTCACTCGCATTCGATGTGGCATTTGCGAGCGTTGCGTTTTGCGATTCAATCGCGTTGTTCAGGTAACTCAGTGCTTCCGCTTCGGCACCGATGTATCGTTCATAGCTCGATTGCGTCGTTGCGCGATACTGATCGTACAGCTGGTTCGCATGGTTTTGCGCATAGGCATTGGCTTGATCGACAGAGTTTTGCAACCGGGTGTTCGCAGTGGACACGTCGCCAGAGTAGTTCGTTTGCGCCATCGCCACGAGGTACTGATAATTCGGATACTGCGAGGAGTTTGTGGAACTCGAAGTGGAGCCAGACCCCGAAGAAGAACCCGATCCGGATCCCGATCCCGAATACGGAGGATTTGAATACTGGGTGGAGTTTGATGAACCGGAAGAAGAACCGGACCCCGATCCCGATCCCGAGTTCGACGTATCCGATGTGTAACTGTATCCCGAGTAGTCGGGCGAACTCGTCGTGGTTGGTACGATTCGCTCATCGCACGTTTCCAACCACAACCGCGTTCTCATCCGCGCAGCGCTGGGGGGGGGGGACGAACAAACGGCGAAACTTGGCAGTGATCTTTTTCATGAGGCACTCTCGGGGGAAGTCGAGTTGCAACAAAGATGGAAATTGATACGTTGGATGTTTATTTGCTGGTTGGCACCCAGGCAAGACCCGGGCGAAATTATTTTCTTGTTTTTTGTTTATCGAACATTCGCTTGATCTCTCACCAACCGACAACCAACCCATGTTCGCAGACGCAATCATACTCACGGGGCCGACGGGTAGCGGGAAGTCGGCGGTGGCGGTTGCGTTGGCGAAGCGGATCGGCGCGGAAATTCTTGCGATGGATTCGATGACGGTCTATCGCGGCATGGATATCGGTACCGCGAAACCGACGCCAGAGGAACGGGCCGAGGTTCCGCACCATCTCATCGACGAACTGGAACCGCATCAATCGGCGAATGTGGCGTGGTGGCTGGCGCGGGCGACGAGCGTCTGTGCGGAGATTCGCGCACGCGGCAAACGGCCGTTGTTCGTGGGGGGTACGCCGCTGTACCTCAAGGCGATTCGCCACGGATTGTTCGACGCACCGCCTGCCGATCCGCTCATTCGTGCGAAGTGGGATGCGTTTGCTGAACAGCATGGCTTGCTCGAATTGCACGCACAGTTGACGACAATCGATGCGAAATCGGCGGTGAGATTGCACCCGAACGACGTTCGCCGCGTCGTGCGGGCGCTCGAAGTTTACGACCTCACTGGGAAGCCGCTCAGTTCGTTTCAACAAACGTGGGATTCGCCGAGTTTCGCGAATGCGACACCGACCACCGCGTCGATACCATGTGTCATCCTCGAATGGCCGCGAGAGGAATTGTACGCGCGAATCGATCGCCGGGTCCGCACGATGTTCGATTCGGGTTGGCTTGAGGAAGCTCGCCGATTGCGTACACAACCGCTCAGCCGCGAGGCGGGGCAGGCACTCGGATATCGGGAATTGTTCGCACTATTCGATAGCGAAACCCCAGACCTCGAAGCGACGATCTCGCTCGTCCAGATGCGTACGCGTCAGTTCGCCAAGCGGCAACTGACGTGGTTCCGTAGCTTAAAATTTTGCACGGCGATAGCCGCCAATTCAGCTGATATTGTTGGGGAAATCGCAGACTTGGGCCTTCTCCCGGCGGAAATATAATCTAAATAATCGAATTTGTGCAGAAGAATGAATTGACAATTGCGTTAGAAGTCGCAAGGATAGACATTAGTTCCGGAAAGCGCGCCGAATCTCCGCTCTCGTTTCGGCTTTGCGTTCTATAGCTATGGTGGTAACTTTCGAATACGTTGGAGAAGGCACGATCCGTCTCGTGCTCGCATTGGCTTGGAAGGGTCACGTATGCCTACTGTCACATTCCTCGTGTTAGAAGGCGTCGATAAAGGTCGCGTATTCCGCGATTTATCGATACCGGTCACCATCGGACGCGAAGAAGGCAATGGGCTGCGCCTGAACGACGAGCGAATCAGCCGTTACCACGCGAAAGTGCAGCATGAAGATGGCGATATCATCATCACCGATCTCGAAAGCACCAACGGCACCCGCGTCAACGGCACAACGGTCCAAATCCGGCGATTGCGACCCGGCGATCAAGTCTCGGTAGGCCGGTCGATGCTGCTGTTCGGCACGATGGAAGAAATCGCGTTACGCCGTGGCACGCCACAAGTGAAATCGATGTCGCAGGCGGTGCATACGCTCCGCGCAGAGGAACTTGCCGCCGGTATGGGGGCATCGGGCAAAGTCGCCGTCGGCGAATCGCGGCAAAGCAGCAGCGAAGCCGGCTCGACGACCGATTGGAGCCCGCGCGATGCCGACATTCCGCCACTGCCGATGAAACTCACCGGGTCGCAGTCCGCACGCATCTCCGAAGTCTTCGACTACCTCCATCGCGGCCTCACCATCGCCACCGAAAATATCGAATCCAACGAAGACGGCACCGAAGTCCGCCTCGGCTTCGACGAATGGCAAACGATTATGGCCGTGCAAATGCTCCTCGCACGGTACGTCCGCATGGTCGCCGAACCCGACCAACGCTAAACGTGGGTTACGGTACGATTTCGACGATGGCGTCGAAGAGTTCGCCCTTGCGTTTACCATCGCGTGTAATGTCGAACGCCACGAGATGCACACCCGGTTTTGTGCCCGGTGCCGCCTTCAGGCGAACGGTAAACTTCGCCCGTACCTCGGCTGCAAGTTGCCCTTCGAGAAATCGCGGTTCCGCAATCAAACCTAGCGGCGTATGAATCTCGATGCGATGCGTTTGCACATGGGTTTGAAAATTACGCACTTCAATCTTCAATTCGATCGTTTCTCCGACTTTCACCGTCGAGCGATACGGTTCCGCACGGACCCAGAACGGATCGAACCAATAGCGATAGTCCTTTTCGGAACTGAGCGTCTGTAATGCATCGCGCATTTCGTACGACCATTTTCGGTAACGTTCGATGAACTCGGTCGGGCGATCCATCACGAACGAGTGGCCGCCCATCAGCAGATCGGGCTTGAGTTTTTTCAGATATTCCGCGCCGTAGATGTAACCTTCTTCGAAGATCGCGCTGTTGTGCGCGACGACAGCTTCGTGGCCGGTCTGCCGGGGATCTTCGGGGTCGCCGAAAATGTTATCGCCGGTAAATGCCACTTTGCGGCCGTCGATTTGGCCGTGGATACACAGCGCGAATTCCGTCTGCCCCGGCATCCAGTCGATGGTGAACGTGTGGCCTTCCCACTCGATCGTTTCGCCGGATTGGAACCCGCGATCCACGCGTACACCGCGAAGCGGCGTGCCATCGGCGGCTTTTTTCCCATACGCCTGAATCGGGGCGGCGTAGTCGAACCGTTCGGGGTGCTCCATCTTTTCCACCATGCGGTCGAGTGCCCAAATCTTCGTCCCCCACTTCTCGCGCAGGTGGCTGGCTTCGAGGAAATGGTCGCCGTGCATGTGGCTGATCACGACGGCATCGATCGCTTTCAAGCCAAAATGCTTCCGCATTCCTTCCAGCGATTCATCGAGAAACTTAATGTCCAGTAGCCCGCAATCGACAACCAATGCCCGCCCGCTGTCGGAGAGAATCAGCCCGAAGTTCGGCCAAAACTTCTTGCGTTTGAACTTGAATAAGTGCGGCGAAACCTGCGCAACATCGGGTACAACCGTCGGCTTGGAAAGCGTGTCGTGAAACGCCGAGGGATCTTCGACGCGGTAACCGCGGACGTAAAGTGCCTCAAACCGCTGCAATTTTGCCTGGTATTCGCGGAGTTGCGTTGCCGGGTTCGGCACCGCAGGGCCGTGCGACGGCAGCAGCCAGGCCGGCGCAGAATCCGTAAGTCGGGTCACCGACTTCCGCAGCGCCCGGATACCCGCAGCGAAGCCGTAATCCCATTCGGTGTCGAACCACGTGTGCATTTTCGCGCCGTCGAGCATGACATCGCCGCTGAACGCGATCGCGTGGCTATTCTCTTGTAGCCGGTACGTCATGCCACCGGGGCTGGTGCCGCGCGTGTCGAGGCACGCGATTTTGCGACCGTGCCAAACGAACGTCTCGTCGATCGCAAACGTGCGGTCGAGCGGGATCGGCAGAATCGGCGGCCGCACGTAGCTCGTTCCATGAATCGCAAACGCATCGCGAAGGCTCGCGTTCATTTTGCGGAACTCCGTCGGCGTTTCGAAGAACGCCTTTTCGAGTTCGGGCGCAGCGACTTTGGTACCACCTTCACCGCGTACGAGCTTCGCCGCGCCCTGGCATTGCTCGCGATGATGATCGGTGAACAACACCCATTCGACCCGTTTCACGCCGATCTTTGCGAGGTTCTCAAGCACGCTGCCATCGCCGAGGTTCACCAGCAGCGCAGCATCCCCATCGCGCAGCACCCACACGTTACACGTGTCGGTCCAGACGAATAAATCGGGCATCGCCTTCGTGTCCGGCTGGGAAAATTCCGCCGCACACAGCGAGTGACACCCGACGAGGAACAGGATCGAGAACAAGATTTTTTTCATGGAAGGTACCGTTAACGCCCGCGTAAGAGCGCATCCCACGATTTCACTTTCAGTGTTCGTGACAACAACCGGTCGAGTCGTGGGAGATTTTCAATCGCCCGCAGTTGGGACTCCTGCTCCGGCGACGGTGCGCCGAACAGCGTGCTTCCTTGCCGAAGTATCAATTTATGAGTGTGTGCGATGGCACCCTCTTCCATGATGATGTCGTACGCGACTGATTCTCTCATCGCAAATATTCCCCGATAGATTTTTTGAATAAGGTCACGAGACACGTGCATACCGGCCATTATAAACGACGACAACATGATGTCGGCGGCCACTTGTGGGGCCTCGGCTTCCACTCGCTCGGCGATGCGATCGACCCACATTGGTAGCGCTTGTTCCCGCGTGCGACCCGGTGGCGGCCGCGCGATCACGGCCATCGGCAATAGACCGATGCCGCCCGTCAGGAACTCCTCCGCTGGCCGTTCCCAGACTTTAATCAGGTCGAAACCGAATTGCAGTTCGCCATACGCAACGCGATCCTGCAAGTTCGACCGAGTCGCTTTCGACCGCAATAGCACCACGGTCGACTGTACTGGCAACCGCGTGTGGTAGTGGGCCAGCACATTGTACAGCAGCATCCGTCTCGCGAGTTTTTCGTCCGGCCCAGATTGGATATCGATGTGAATGACGCGATCCCCGACGCGAATGAGCGTGTCGGCCGACGCACTGACTGCCGAGAGATCGGTATCGAGAACCTCCGGCGGCTCGACGATTGGCACGCCGACGAACGTCAGCCAATCCACCGCGTGATTGCGGATCAGATTCTTCAACGTGGCATCGAATGTCTTGGCCATCGCCAGAGTCTACACGCGATTGCGCACCGAATCCACTACGCGCTTTTGATTAAACTATGCCGCACATTTGCAGAATCACCGTGGCTGTCAGCCCAATTAGGAGTGGTCCGGCGACGCGCTTCACGATGTCGAATGGCTTCACGCCGGTTAGCGTTCCGCACATGAGAACGACGGCGGCCACGGGGGACATCGTTCGACCGGCGGCGGATGCGATCGACACGATTCCGCCAACGCCGGGGGCATCGTAACCGTGCGCGATTGCGGGGTCGTAGAAGAATTCGTACAGCCCCTTCGTGCTCGCCATTCCAGACCCGCTGATGAACGCGAACGCGCCGGGAACGATCGCCGCGAGTGGCGTGAGCATCTCCGGCACGTGGCCGATGAGCGTGCCGAGTGACTTCGCCAACCCGCACGCTTTCATCGCATCGGCGAAGCAGGTCGCAGTCACAATTAAGCTGACAATCGTGCTGAAACCGTAGCCTGCGCCTTCGAAAAACTGCTTCGCACAGTCCTTCGCTTTCCGTGGCGACACCACTGCCGCAACCAACACACCGAACAGCATCGCCACGCCGATGAGCCGACTGCCGAACGACTCGCGGTTGTCCGCCAGCCAGTGCATCGGCACGGGAAACAGGTTTAGCGGTGGCCCCGTCAGGAACAGTAACACGAGCGGCACCATCGGCACCGCCGCTTTCACGAGCGATATCGACGGCAACGCCGTTGCGGCTTCGACTTCAACCGGCACCACCGTCGGGTGACGTCGTTCTTCCCACATCGTTTGCAACCAGAATGCCAGCAAGGTGATGACCGCGTACGGGAACAGCAACGGTGGTAAGTGCGTCATCGAGAGCGTTCGCGAATCGACGCCGGTCTTCGCGGACACGGTTAAAAGCTCCGGCGCGCCGGGGTTCAAGAGTTCGCCGCCGATCGACGCACCGAGGCAGAGGCACGCGGCAATCGTCATCGCGCGGAACCCCGCCGCCCGCATCAGCGGCACCACCACCGGCCCGATGCACACCGCCACGCTGGTCTGGCTGATGACCGGCACGTTCACGATAAACCCGATGACGACGACGCCCGGTACGAGCAAACACCGCACGTGCCGCAGCGGTTTCACGAGTAACTGCACGAGGTGCCGATCGCATTCGGTATGGCGAAGCACGTACGCGAATCCCATTGCCGAGCAGATCGGCACGACGAATTTTTCGTTGCTGAATGTCTCGAAGAACGACCGCAACACGAGCGGCAAATTGTTCGCAAGTGCGGCCAGAACGCACGCCGCCGCGAAGAGCGCAATGCGAACATCGACGCCACGAACGACTGCCACCACCGCCATCGCGATGACGACGGCGGCGAGCCACTGAACCGGTTCCATTTGCCATCCGTGTGTAGCTAGGAAAAGAGAGCCGGTTGCACCGGAATCGCCGACGTTGCCAGCGAATCGCATTCTCACGTTCGTTCGGGTCGGCGTCCAATAGATAATTCGAAGAAAGGCTCAAGTTGGGGCGAACGCCCGCATGTTCCGCGCGAAGATGAATTTCTTGGTAAGGAGAACAAGTGATGTCCGATGAAGCCAAACTGGGCCTGGTCGCCGGCGTTCTCGCCGTAATCGGCGTGGCGATGTTCGCCACACCGAAAGACGTCAAGCCCAACGAACCGCCCCCCAGCGGAACCGTCGTCATCGCAAGCGGCCCACCGAGGTAATGCAAGCCACGAATTCCCCTGGTAGGTCATCGTGGCCAAATCGTAGTTCGTGGCGGCCTCGAATACAAAGCCAAGTGCGCTGCCATCGACGATACCGCCCCACAACTGCCTGGCCCAAACTTTGGCCCTTTACCGCATAATTCTCGTACGCGGCCACCCCCCATGTAGCCCAGTATCAATGCCATCGATCCGATTAGCAACGCCCCTGCGATAAACGGCGACGCGAAAGCGAGCACTAATACCGTTACCACAGCAGCAGCCGCGACGATCAGAATCTGCCCCACCAGCGAATTCGCAAACCCTTCGAGTTGCCCACCGAGCCAGTTCCACATAGCCTGCGTCGTTGTCGTGCCGTACGGCACCGTTGATGCGTCGGGCGGTTTCAACTGCTCGAGTGTCAACGCCTCAAGCTGCGTCACCTCTCGCTTGATCGCGTTGACCTGCGTTTCTGTATTCTTCTGCGCGGCACTGACGGCCTCATTCCCCTTTGCCGTGGCATCCCTCACTGCTTTTTCTACCGCCTTCGTGCCGTAACTCACCGCCGCTCCCAACGCGGCCTCCGCCTTGTCGATCGCATCTTTCGCGGCTGCCGCCGCCACTTTGTCCGCACCCGCTTTGTCCGCGGTTGCCTTCGCTTCCAGTGCTGTCAGCGCGGCGTTTTCCACCGTTTCGGTGTGCGTTTTCAATGCATCGACCTTGTCCTTCCGCGACTTCGATACATCCGCCGACTTCGCCTTTTCCGCCGCATCGTAGTCGCGAGCCTCTTTGTTGACCGCGTCTTTCTCCGTATCGATGGCCGACTTGGTCGCATCCCGATTCGCTGTGTCGGTCGTGTCGTCCTTGGCCTTCTGCGCATTCGACGCCGTCAGCACCGCCGTGCGATTCTCGTCCGCTTGCCCCTTGTTCGCCGCTTCGGCTGCGGCCGTTGCATTGTTCACCCATGCCGTGTTCGCTGCCGTCGTGGTCGTCACGTTCGCGGCATACGCCGCCGCCGATTCCTGACTCGCGCCATTCTCGCTCGCCTGCGCGGCGTTCATCGCCGCGCTCCACGCATTCAACTCCGCACGATCCGCATCGACCGCCGCCTGGTCGCTCGCTTTCGTCGCAGCGGTCGCCGACACATCGTCGGCCTTCTCCTGATTCACCCACGCCGCAGTCGCTGCGACGCCCGCCGCAACTACATCCGCGACTGCACCCGCATGTACGCCGCCCACGCCGCATACCAACCCGATATATACTGCGCATACTGGCTACCCGCGTTCGCACTTTTCGGGTTCCCGATCAACCCTCACGATTGCCATCCAAGTAGTGGAAATGATCCAAAGAGGCAGACGAAAATTGCTGTATGAAAGACGGAGCTTCTTGTGAATTTCGACTTGGTCGAAAGTACGCTTTGGCGATTGCCCACTCGTAGACAGTCATACCAATAGGGTAGGAAGTAAGTAAACCGGATAGCTTTAGGTTCCCGATTACCTTGTCTGCTGTGTCTAGACAATAGAACACACCGCAAGGCAACTTTGAACCGTCTCCAACAAACACCCATATTGCGGATTCATTCATCAGCATTTTACTCGTGTTGACATGTGAAAGTTATGAAGCGGGTTGGGCATTAAACCAAATCCAGTCACGAATTTTATTTCCTGCGGCTCGGATTTTTGAGTGGTTTTCTTCAACGACTTTCGCTTGAGCTGCGGAAAGCTCAGGCTGGCCTACAATAGGTTTTCCATTTGTGCCAATTTTGGTCTTTGGGCCTTTACCTTCAACATGAAAGTGAGGCGGTGGATGATCGTTACCACGATAATAATGCTGAATTTTCACACCGCCCGTATCTACAACTAATTTCGGAGGCAATGTTGGCTCGGTTAACTTGCCCCCCTGCTTGTAATTCTCGCTGTGGTTGTGGCTTCAGACGTCGAAGCCCCAGTTGGCGTCGCCGACGAAGTAGGTGTGGTCGTCTTCAACTTCGAGATTGTACACCGGGACGTAGCGGTTGTGGTCTTCGATTCGTTCCAGAACCACTTGGCGGTTGTCGCTGGTGAGGAAAATGTCGCCGACTTGTAGCGTGTTCGCCGTCTTCCAGCCTTTGCCGACGACCCAGTACGGGTGTTCGTTCGTCGTCTCGATGCGTCGACCTTGCACCCACAAGTCGAGCACCTGGCCCGACCGCGTCAGCAATCGCGTCACCTTGCGAACTGTGTTCGCCGCCTCGGGTCGATGCTCGGGCCGCGACACGATCTCGTCGCCCGCCCGGAACTCCTCGATCGCCTTCCAGCCATCGTGCGTCTTGAGCATCGTACCCGCCGGGAAGCACGGCTGGCCCGAACGGCGTTTCCCGATCTTCGCTCCGACGCGCGAGGCGGCGAGTTGTGCGAGGGCCATTCCGCCGCTGCCGAGTCGCTCTTGCGGGAATCGTGCGGTGTCGTATCGATTGTCTATGTTAGAATCGATAGAGGAGACCACCTCCGAGTCACCTTATCAAGCGATATCATCGTACACAGCGTTGCTTGAAGGGGCTGTTTGAGGTGCGACGCCCACGCGATCCGTTCGCGCATTCCGTACCGCTTTTTTGCGGCAAGGTTTGGTTCAATTGGCTCTGACACAGACTGCCGAAGCCGCGAACGTCATGACGAAGGAAGTCGAGGCCAACTGATGTGAATGCGGGGCGATGCCTACCGCGATTTCGTCTTCGACATCCACAACATATCGGAGAGTCGCCCTGGAACGAAAGAACTCTTCCGCGCATTGTTGGAGAAAGCCCGCTTGAAGTGGTGCGTTGTTGTTTCGGTCCCTTTATCGCCTCGTCTTCGGAGCTTAGCGCAAGCTCGATGTATCGGATCGCAATGCGATACTCGCGTGGGTTAATGCCCCCGCGCTTCGCCAAGCCAGCGCGGTGAAACGATGAAGGTTTTTGGCTCGCCCACACGATTTCGCGGAGTCAATAAGTTTTCGATGATTTGACGTAAGTCGACTTTTGCGATGTGCGATAACGTGTCTCAAAATGACACCAAACGGTCGCATCGTGACACCAAACGGTCGCATCGCGACACCAAACGGTCGCATCGTGACACCAAACGGTCGCGATTTGCGTTGGTTTTCG
>JAYSYI010000087.1:0-2324 GCA_043727665.1 Limnoglobus sp.
CTGTTCTACCTCGTCGCCTACGCGATCATGACCATCGGCATGATCGCGGTGATTGCCTAT
Organism: Limnoglobus sp.; assembly: GCA_043727665.1. Lineage (GTDB taxonomy): Bacteria > Planctomycetota > Planctomycetia > Gemmatales > Gemmataceae > Limnoglobus. The sequence continues at coordinate 61 of JAYSYI010000087.1, forward strand.
ATGAGTTCCGAAGATCGCCCGATCGAAACCGTCGATGACCTCGCCGGTGCCGGGCAGACGAATCGCTTTGCCGCCGTGCTGCTCACGGTGTCGCTACTCAGCATGATTGGCTTCCCATTCGTGGCCGGGTTCTGGGGAAAGTTCCTGCTGTTTTTCGGCCTGTACGACGCCCCCACCGTTAGCGGCATGGGCACGATGTATCGCGTACTCGCCGTCGTTGCCGCCGTGAATGCGGCGATCGGTGCGGTGTACTATCTCCGCATCATCGGCGTGATCTACCTACGCTCCCCGCTCCGCGAAAACGCACCCGCAAAAGGCCTCGGCCCGCTGTCCGCCGCAATCCTCTGCACCATCGCCACGCTCGTCATCGGCTTCTTCCCACAAGCCCTCACGGACCTTTCGAAAGCCGTATCCGCAACCCCCGGCAAAGTCGCAACAACCGTAGTGCCGCAACGATAATCCCTGTATGGTGAAGTGAATATTCCAATAGAGGCGCTGCCGATGCGAGTCACAAACCTGCGAGACGAAGCCCACCGACTCGTCGATCAATTGCCAGCCGACGCGAACTGGGACGACCTGCTCTACCAGATATACGTCCGTCAGTCGATCGAAGCCGGCCTGAAAGACTGCCGCGCGGGCCGACTGATTCCGGTCGACGAGGTGCGCCGACGGATTGGGCTACCCACATGAGCGTATCCTGGACCGAAACCGCAACGGACCAACTTCGCGCGATCCACGTCTATCTGGCAAGAAGTAGCCTTGGATACGCAAATGCTCTCGCAAGTCGCATTATCGCTCGTACTGAAGAATTGGACGGGCAACCCCGCTTCGGTTTTGAGGTTCCCGAATATTGCGACGAGGTAATCCGCGAAATCTACGAACATCCGTACCGAATTCTGTATCGGATAGTGAACCTCAAAGATGTCGATGTGATAGCGGTCATCCACTCGTCGCGCCAGGTATCGCCTACTCTCCTGGGTTGATGGATATCGACGCAGCCGATTCTTAACTTCTTCTCTGGGTTAATGTGGACGGCTTAAACGACATCTTCGACCAATCGCATCAAATCGAGAACGCCTATGACACGCGAGTTTAACGTCGTGATCGAGCGAGATGAGGAAGGCTACTACGTAGGATCGGTTCCGACATTACCGGGTTGTCATGCCCAGGCGAGGTCGCTCGACGAACTGATGGAGCGAATGCGCGAAGCGATCGCACTGTGCCTCGAAGTCGCATCGGAGCGGTCTGAGTGAAGGGCTATTCCCGTTTGGCGTTTAGCCGCACCGCGTAGTCTTCGGAGCGAAACTCGGGCACGGCATATCGGACCCCGCGCTTCGCTACGCAAAGCCTACGCGGCGCGGCTAAACGGCGAGTGTATTACTTCCCGATGCAGACGGCACACGTCGGTTTGCGGGCGAGTGGGCCTTCGAGGTTGCACGTGGCGATGATGAGTTTCCCGCCGTGGATCGTTGGCCCGCCGTAGATCATTCCTGGCGACTGCACGCCGGCGTCTTTCCCGAGGTCGAGTTTCCACTTCTCGGTGCCGAGTTTCAAATCGATCGCATGAACCGTACCCTGTAAATCGCCGATGTACACCACACCACCCGCGATGGCTGGCGGTGCGAATAGTGGCATTTTTGCATCGTAAATCCAACGGCGTTCGCCATCGGCCATCGCGAACGCACGCACTTTGCCATCGGTGGCGGTACACACCGCGAGTTCCGGCGTGAGCGCGACGCAGGCCACTACACCGCCGGGGATTTCCTTCCGCCACTTCTCTTTTCCGGACTTCAAGTCGAACGCGGTTAGGTCGCCTTTCGCGCCTTTTAGCATCGTGTAGTAGTAACCGATCGTGCTGCCCGAAACGACGACGGTATCGCCAATCGCCGACGCCCCGCCCCACGGGTTGAGTTTCAGCGGGACCGTCCATACGGTGTCGCCGGTTGCGGCACTCAGGCAGTACAGTGCGCGTTCGCCGACCTTTTCCTTGTCCAAATAACTCGTCGTTACCAGCACGTTATCGCCCATAACGCACACGGGCGCATCGACGTGCCACTTCTGTTCGCCCTTCTTCCAGTGCAGTTTCGGCGCGGGCTTCAGCAGTTGATCTTCGTTCGGTGGCACCGCGAAATCGGGGTCTTTCTTCTTGTCGGCTTCGTACTTCGCCAGCAGTTCTTTCCACTTTGCGTCTTGCAGCGTTTGAATCTCGGCGGCCCCGAGTTCCTTGCCGTCGAGCATCGCCTTTTCGAGTTCGACGCAAAACA
>JAYSYI010000088.1:0-2324 GCA_043727665.1 Limnoglobus sp.
GGGGTGGCGAAAGCCGAGCACCGGATCGAAGAGTGCAAGAGCGATGCGGGTCTGGGCGACTATTAGGTGCGGAACTGGACGGGCTGGCACCATCACATGGCATTGTCCCTCGCGCCGCGTGGTTCCTCATCGAGGCCACGCGTCGGGGGGAAAAAATGTACACGCCGACACTAACGGTTCTGCGTTTGCGCGACCTGATCGCGAGCCTGCTGGAAGAGCTTCTCGAGTACAACCGCCCTGCGAACGCACACCGTCGCGCGACCCGCTGGTTGCAGCGCATCGAATCGGCATGCTACACCGCTATAGCGGACGTAACCTGCCGCCATCATTAAAGAACGAACAAAAACGCTGACGATACAATAGAATTAGTCGGAGCGGAGGCACTGCTTCGGCTTGCAGACGCTCCGATTAACGACCACAAGCGATATTTGCTCAGCGTTTGCTTTCAGGCTTACATTCCACTCGACGATGTCGGGGTTGAGATTTTCGAACGGATCACGAAGGCCGAAACATACTCGAAGGTGAAAGCGATGAACAAGACAACCTACGATAAGGGCATTGATTGGGCTTGGAAACCGGCAAGGAGTCTGCCCTTCGCGATGTGGCAATCGCCCTGTTGGAAAGCAAGTTTCGCTCGGTGCCCGTTACCATCGTCGAGCGAATCGGGACGCTTTCGTATCCGGAACTGCGAACGCTGACGATCGGCGTCCACAGCGCGGCGACGTTCGAAGAACTATTTCCAGCGAGTTGATCGACAGTTTGCTTCCCAATACTAACCACCAAGAAGGTCCGAATGTACACATGCGCAATGATGCTGACACTGATCGTGTCGGCGCAACCGAAGGCCGACGATTGGGCGACGCAGGAATCGGCACACCTGAAAAATATCCGCCAGGTGACGACCGGTTTCCTGCGGGCGGGCGAGGGGTACTTTGCACCCGACGGCAAGAAGATCATCTTCCAGGCCGAGGAGAAAGGTACTGGCAACCCGTTCTATCAGATCTTCACGCAAGACTTGGAAACGGGTAAGTTTCAGCGGATCAGCCCCGGTGTCGGGCGGACGACATGCGCATTCTTTCGGCCCGACGGCAAGCGATTGATCTTCGCGAGTAGTCACACTGACCCCGATGTGAAAGAGCATCAGAAGGCCGAGTACGTTCAGCGCGAAGAGGACGCCAAGAAAGGGCTGCGTCGCCGTTATTCGTGGGACTTCGACAAGTTCATGAAGATTTACGAAGCCGATCTCGATGGCGAAAACCTAAAGTGCCTGACGCCCGACGCGAAGGCGTATTGTGCCGAGGGAAGTTACTCCGCCGACGGCACGCAGATCGTTTACAGTTCGGGTAACGCGGGTAACGTGCAGTTGTTCATCATGAACGCGGACGGCACGAATTCGCGTCAACTGACGAACGTGCCGAACTGCTACAACGGCGGTCCGTTCTTCAGCCCCGACGCCAAGAAAGTCATCTTTCGTGCGGATCGCAAAGAGAAAGATCGGCTGCAACTGTATGTAATCAACGCTGATGGCACCGGCGAGAAGGCGCTGACCACCAACGAGAAATGGGTCTATTGGGCACCGTATTGGTACAAGGACGGCAAGCATATTATCTACACCGCTGCCGACCACTCCGACGAAACGAAACGGCCCAACTACGACCTCTACTGGATGAACATCGAAACCGGCAAAACCACTCGAATCACGCACGCACCCGGGCAAGATGTCCTGCCCGTGTTCAGCCCCGACTACACGAAACTCATGTGGACGACCAACCGCGATGGCCGTTCGCCCACGCAGCTATTCCTCGCCGACTTCACCCCACCAACGGAATGAGTCCATCCAAGAATTTCAACCAATTCTCTCGTTCCTTATTTGACGCGTGGTCTCGCTTTCGATTACAGTGAGCGAGTCACACCGCTTCGTCGCCTGCCATTCTCTGGAGTTCCCGTCATGAGTCCGTTCCAACGTCGCGAGTTTTTACAGCGTTCGGCGCTGCTGTCCGCCGGGCTGGCGGCCGGCACCGTTGCCACCGCCGCACCGGAAACATCCACGAAGAAGGGATCGGCCAACGAGCGGCTTCGCGTGGCCGTCGTCGGTGTGAAGGGACGCGGGATGAGCCACGTGGGCGGCTTTAACGGCGTCAATAACTGCGAGATCGCCACCGTCTGCGATTGCGATGAATCGGTGATCGGCGGCGCGATGAAGGCCATTACTAAGACTCGCGGCGAAGCCCCGAAGTACGAGAAAGACATTCGCAAAGTCCTCGAAGACAAGTCGATCGACATCATCGCGATTGCCACGCCGAACCACTGGCATTCGCTCGCCG
>JAYSYI010000089.1:0-7190 GCA_043727665.1 Limnoglobus sp.
CCCGGCTTCAGTCGGGCGAACGGGTCGAACCGACCGTTTGAAACCATCCACCGGCAGAACTGCCGACACGCTGGTAGAGCACGATGGCAATACCGGCAAACGGTGCTTGTCTCGCATGTGAAAATAGTATCTTGACAGTCGTGGCTTCAGCTCTGTCGTGCGGTCTTGAGATTCGATTTCCACATGAACCAACGCGAGACATTCTTCCACCACGTTTGCAGATAGTGACCGCGTCGTTCGTAGTTTCGCGACGAGATCGAGAATGTGTCGTTCGCCCTCCGGCGGGTTCGGCAATATCTCCTTGTCGAGCCACTGTGGCGTAGTCAGGTCGAATTCCTTCGCATAAACCTCGAAGAAGAGATTCATGAATTGCGGGAAGAACTCGCGGATCATCTCCTTGAATCGCTGGTCGTGATCCATGTTTGTTCCCCGAGTATCTGGTAAACTGCGTCTATCGAATAATCTATACGGGCGGAGCGCGTCATGAGAAACCGAGTTGGGTTCACGTTGATCGAGCTACTCGTCGTAATCGCGATCATTGCGATTTTGATCGGGTTGTTGCTCCCCGCGGTGCAGAAAGTCCGCGAGGCCGCCGCGCGTTCGAGTTGCCAAAATAACATGAAACAGACAGCGTTGGCGTTGCACCAAGTCCACGATTCCGTCGGTAAACTCCCCGCAACCATCTACAGCAACCCCGCGATCAGCCGGTCGTGGACGCCCGCGATACTCCCGTTCATCGAGCAAAATGCGTTGTACCAACGCTACCGGTTCGATCGACCGTGGGACCACATCGACAACCAGCCGGCCGTCAGTGCCACGATTCCCACGTTCCTTTGCCCCTCCGCACCCTCGGGTCGCAATCTGGTCGAAGGCAGCAACACCTACGGCATTTCCGATTACAGCGCGATCTACGATGTGGACGTGGCGCTGATTGCCACCGGTTTGCTGAGTCCGTGGAACGGCCCGCGCGATGGTGCGATGCCGAACGAGACGGGCGGTACGTTGCTCGGCATCACCGATGGTACCTCGAACACGATTTTGGTGGCCGAAGTCGCAGGCCGCCCGGCGGTATACACTTTCGGCAAACTCGTCGGCACGACGCGAGTGCCTTCGTGGGCCGCCTACAACGGTATGATCCCGATCAATCTCGATGGATGGCTGGCCGATGGTTCCGGCGCGTGGGGGCCATGCGCGATCAATTGTTCGAACGCGCACGAAGTTTATTCGTTTCACACGGGTGGTGCAAATCTCTCGTTCGCCGATGGCCGCGTCAAGTTCGTTAACGCCAACGTCAGCATTCGGGTAATGGCCGCGCTCGTGACACGAGCCGGCGGCGAAACCGAAACCCTCACCGATTGAGTCGCGGTGCCGGTATTCCCGACAGTTCTGTTACCACCTGTTCAACCATTTTCGTTCAGGCGAACAATTTGATCGATTGCGCTTAAACGTCGATCGCGAGTTGCGTAACGTGTGCTATCGTTGTAAGTTGGAGCATGTTACTGTTCGTTTGGTGGCTCGTTTTGAACAGCTCAGCACCGCGACGAAACAAAAATACTGTTTCCGATTTGCTTCGCTTGTAAACTTACATTAACTTTAACCGAATAATCTCGAATCGAGGAGCCACCGTTAGCCCAGCGGTCGTGCTGCCAACAGAAGGTGAGGGGCATATGGCGTTCGCTCTGAGTATCGGTAAATGCAGCTTGTTGGGTAATTATCGCGAGAACAACGAAGATTCGATCGACGTGAAGCAGTTCCCGGATCTGATCGTCAGCATCGTGGCGGACGGCATGGGCGGTCAAGCCGCTGGCGAGATCGCCAGCAAACGCGCGATCGAGATTATCCCACGCGAGCTACGCAAGAATCTGTCGTCGCACCTCGTTACCGAGGGTGTGAAGTCGGTCAGCAAGCGGGCCATCGTTCAGGCGAACGAAGAAATTATGGCGATGGGTGCGCTCGACAAAGACATGAAGAACATGGGCACCACGGTGGTCATGGCGGTGTGGCGTAAGGGCAATGAGTTGTTCGTCTCGGGCGTCGGCGATAGCCGATGCTACATGATTCGCGACAAAACGATCACGCAACTGACGGTCGATCACTCGCTCGCCCGCGCGTTGGTCGAAGCGAAAACCATCTCCGAAGCCGAAGCCCGCGATCACCGCTTTAAGAACGTACTTTGGAAGTATCTCGGTAGCAAAGAAGTCGGCGAAGGCACCGATGTCACCGTCATCCACATCAAGAACAACGACCGTTTCTTGCTCTGTTCGGACGGCCTGACCGGCGTCGTGACCGACGAGCAACTACTGAATTTCATCAGCCAGCAATCGGACATGCAAGCGTGTGCGGAGGGCCTCGGGCAGCTCGCGCTCGACTCCGGTTCCCGCGACAATGTCTCGTGTGTGGTGATCGAAGTTTCCGAAAGCTAAACAACTACCACCCGCGACGAACACCATACCGTCGCGGGTGGGTTCACATCACCAATACGTGTGGGAGGTCGGTTTCATCACCAACTCCGGAATCGAAACGTGTGGCGGCAACGTCGTCACGAACAGAATCGCGGCGGCCACATCTTCGGGTTTCAGAATCAACGCGCGGGCTTCGTCGGAAACAGGCTTCGGGCGGAACGCCAAAATCGGCGTGTCGATCTCACCCGGATAGACGTTGCTGACGCGAATGCCACTGTCGCGTTCTTCATTCGATAGACACATCCCTAACCCGCCCATGCCGAATTTCGATGCGACGTATGCCGCCCCACCGAGTGGATTCGCACGCTTGCCCGCCACCGAAACGAGATTGACGATCACGCCATCTTTGCGTTCGGTCATCTGCGGCAACACCGCATTAATGCAGTAGAACGCGCCATCAAGGTTCGCGCGAATCAGCGCGTCCCAGCTTTCCGGCGTCAGTTCGCGAATCGCTCGCTGCTTCAGATTCGACCCCGCATTGTTGACGAGAATATCGACTTTGCCGAACTTCTTCGTTGCAGCCGCGATCAGCTTCTGGCACTGTTTCGCATCGGCGACATCGCACGCTACCGCAAACAACTTCGGCGAGGATCCGAGTTCGACGCATGCCGCATCGAGCTTCGCTTTGTCACGGCCCGAAATGACCACAGAAGCCCCTTCCGCAAGGAACGCCTCCGCCACCGCCTTGCCCACGCCAGAACCCCCGCCCGTAACGACCGCGACTTTGCCCGTCAGCTTGCTCATGTTTCACTCGGTATGTGTTGCGAACAGTCGAAAGGGCACGTTACGGGATTGGCGAGAAACCGCCAGAGATACTTACTACGGGGCAGCCGATTCGTCGGGAGTTGGAGTAGCAGGAACTTGTTTCTCAAGTTCGCGGCAAAGTTTATCGAACGATGGCGAGTTCGCGCGGCACTCGTTCAGATTCATCTTGTTTATGAACTCAATCGTGTCGACTACTTTACTGTATTTCCTCATTTTATTGGTTGAGCGAACTTGCTCTTTCAACCATCCCGCCCCGTTTAGTTCTTCAAATCGATCGCGATCCGGCAAGGGAATGGGTAAATTGTTAATTCCGCCAAGTGTCGAGGCACCTGCCACGATCCAATTTTCCAACATCCGTTTCGGCATTACACAGGAAATGGAAACATCTGGAGGAACAATTTTGCAAGCGGATTCGAGCAGTCGTGGCGCGTGGGCAGCAGGACAATCGCCTTCGGCATCGAGCAATAGAAGTAGTAACCTGATGGCAGCGGGATCGTGTTTGGCTTTCGCGTATAGTTTCTGTAGAGATTGTTCGATTATATTGATCAGATCGCTTGGCGAATGGATCAGTTTGTCGCGAGGTGCGCGGAATGGCTCAAGCACTTGTATTCGTTCGTCTCGACCCAGCAACTCCTTCCATGTTCGTTGTAATAATCGCTCCAGACAGCCTTGCTCGGTTTGGCCTTCGACGATGCTGGCGATGTAGAGCGTCATTCCGTTGTGCTCCGGTCATTCAACGATAACTTCCGTTGTCGTTCGAGATCATCGGTGTCGGGTTCGAGTTGATTCTCTCGCTCCAAACCTCCAAGCGTATTGAGTTTTTTCTTAACGATCTCCACGCTCGCCTCATCGACCGGTGCGATGACAGTTTGCCCATCGATCATTTGAACGACGCGGACATTCGCGGGCTTGATCGTGGGATTGTCCAGCATCTCGGCACTGTGCGTCGTGAGAAGAATCTGCGTATGAAGAGTAGCTTCATCGAGCGCATCGACGAGCGCGTGCATGGCTGCGGGGTGAAGCGAAGTTTCGGGTTCTTCGATAGCGATAAACCCTGTAGCAGGTGAGAGCTCAAACTGCGAAGCCGCAACTAATGCGGCAAGCACTCGCAACGTGCCATCAGACATACTGAAGGAATCGAATTGCAATCCCGCCTTCTTAGCGATTTGTTTCATTTGAAAACGTACGGTTTCATAATTACCATACGTTTGTGCCTTGCAAAATTCGATGTCAGGGACGATCGCATTCAGATACCGATTGACTCGAGAAATGGTGTGAGGTGAAATCCTTTCCAACTCACGGATCATGCCAGCGAGATTCGAGCCATCCCGAGAGATCAAAGTCGCGCTCGAAATCGCTTGAAGTCCTCGCATTGTTGTCGGAGAAAAATTATAGATCGCACAAGATTGTAGGCTTTGGGCAAAATCAACAAATGGCTGCACATCACACATGCCAATAACCGAATGGTCATGTAGCGGTCGACGAAAATAACGAGTGTCTTCGACTTCAGGGTACGATTCTGCTGCCATCTCTATTGCAGTTACCCAGCCAGGATCATTCCAAAGCTGTTGACCGTCAATCCAGACAATCGAGTTACTATCGTAATAAAAACCGATAGTTGTCTCGTTCGTACTTTTCAACTCTAATTGCTCTACCAGCAATTGAATTTTTTCATCTACTTTCTGTCCAATTTCAATCCCATACGCTGCATTCCAGGTCGTCCCACTGCTTTGAAATTCCGACTCGATATCAATGCGAATCGTCGCCTTGGGAGTCGATTTGCAAGAGATTGAATTCCACCCGTTTCGATTGCGGACTGCTTCGGATAATCGACCAGAAACGATGTCTTTTAGAAACCCCAATGCGTCCAGGAAGTTGCTCTTGCCCGAGCCGTTGCGTCCGACCAGGAGCGTGAGTGGTTCGAGGGTTACGTCGCAGAATGCGATGCTCTTATAGCCGCGAATCTGCACACGACGCAGAAACGGCGGTTTCGAACTGGGAAGCGTCGGTTCCGCATTCGCTTCCTTCGCATCGGTTTCGGTCATGGCTCATTCTCGATGGTTGTAGTCGAACTTACATTGTATCCGGCACGCGATTGGTGATGTCGTATAATGCTCGCATCCGCTTCGTTTTGCGAGGCGGCGAAACTTTATGACCATGCTGGAGTTACCCGATGACGAACCCCGAATTGCGACGCCAAACTGAAGACCTTGCGAGCCGTTTGGCCCAACTCCGGGGGTCACTTTGACATCCCGGGAAAACGGAAAGCCCGCGACACGCACGAAGAAAAGATGGGCACCGCGAACTTCTGGGATCACCCGGAATCGGCACAAAAGACGATCCAACAAGTGAAAACGCTGAACGTGCTTTTGAAGCCCTACGAGGAACTCACTAAGTCGTCGGACGACCTGCAAGCAATGCTCGAACTCGCGATGGAAGACGATTCGTTCGAGGCCGAACTCGAAAGCGAACTGTCCGCCACGTTGGTCAAGATGGAAGCGTTCGAGTTGCAAGCGATGATGAGCGGTAAGCAAGACGGTTGCAACGCCATCGTGTCGATCAAGCCCGGTGCGGGTGGGACCGAGGCGTGCGATTGGGCGGAAATCCTCTACCGGATGTTCGTGCGTTGGGCACAACGCCACGACTTTGTCATTGAGGAAACGGATCGCGAGTCGAACCTCGAAGCGGGCGTTCAGAGCGTCACGTTTCGCGTCGTCGGCGACTACGCTTACGGCTACATGCAGAGCGAAATGGGCGTTCACCGATTGGTGCGAATCAGCCCGTTCGGCGACGGCGGCACCCGGCAGACGTCGTTCGCGGCGGTCGATGTCGTCCCCGAACTCGACGATACCATCGTGATCGAAGTCAACGAAAAAGAACTGGAAATGCAGACGTTCTGTTCGGGTGGCCCCGGTGGGCAGCACCAGAACAAGACGCAATCGGGCGTACGCCTGATTCACAAATCGGGCGTTCGCGGCGAGAGCCGCACCGAACGCAGCCAGCCGAAGAACTACGCGAATGCACTCGCACTTTTGAAGTCGCGCCTCTACGCAATCGAAGAACAGAAGCGGCTCGGCGACATCGCGAATCGCTACGACTCCAAGGGCGAAATTGCCTTCGGTAGCCAAATCCGCAGCTACGTCATGCAGCCGTACACGTTGGTGCGCGACGAACGCGATGGCATCGAGATGAAAGACCCCGGCGTCGATCGCGTTCTCGATGGCGACCTCGATGCGTTCATGCAAGCCTACCTTCGTTACAAGGCGGCGAAGACTCACAAACGCCAAAAAGTGAGCGCGTAAGCGATGACCGCGACTGTCGAGATCGCCGACCTGGCGGCGACCGAGGCATTCGGTCGCTGTCTGGCGGCGAAGCTGTTTCCCGGTGCGGTCGTGGCGCTAATTGGGCCACTCGGCGCGGGGAAGACGCATCTCACCCGTGCCGTGGCAGAGGGGCTGAACGTCCGCAATCCGGCGGCGATCAGCAGCCCGACGTTCGTGCTGATTCACGAGTATGTTGCGGACTTGCCGATCTATCACTTCGATGCGTACCGACTGGTTAGCTCGCGCGATTTCACCGAACTCGGCGTCGAGGAATACTTTCGCGGCGACGGCGTGTGTCTCGTCGAATGGGCCGACCGCGTACCCGATGCGATGCCGAGCGAGTTGCTGACGATTACAATCGAACGGATCGACGAGCAGCGCCGCCGTTTTCACATTACCGCCAAGGGTTTGCGATACGAAGCGATGCGGAGTGGTTTCGATAGACCGTCGCAAGATCCACACAATACCCCGTTCGCGCCGCAACTCGCTTGAATCCGCTTTTACGCATCGCTAATCTACAAACTAAGTGATACACCCCGATCCTCCCACCCCGTTAGGGCCATGGCACTCACACTGGAGCAATATGCGGATAGCTACTTGCCCGCGCGTGGGCTACCCTGGCCTGCCGCCCCGCTGGTGA
>JAYSYI010000090.1:0-7168 GCA_043727665.1 Limnoglobus sp.
CGGTGCCACCCGGCACACTGTTCGTTCGCACGAGCCAACCGCTCGGGACGCTTGCCGCATACTTACTCGAAGCGCAATCCGAAGACGGCCTCGCGGCATGGAACATGTTCGATGCCACGATTGCAAAAGGCGGGGACTATCCGATTCAACGCGTCGTCAGCAAGCACGGCATCGCGACGGGAGCGCCGCGGCCGGAACTTCGCAAGAAGGATTTGCCGATCGATATCGACTTCCTGCTCTCGAATCGCGCGATGGCATCTGAAGCGATCGTCGGTCAGAAGTGGTCCGACGATGGCGAAACTTTTACGCAACAAAAAGGCAAAAGCAACTGGTTGGTGAACGCGCGAACGGGGCGTGCCGTGTTGTCTGCGAACAAAGTCACGGCGACAAAGCCGAAGGAGAAGGATGATCGCGAGTTCCTGACGGAAGCGCCCGGTGGCAAACTATCTGCGTTCGTGCGGAAGGGAAATTTACATCTTTTGAACCTCGTTACGCAGATCGAAACCCAAATCACTCACGATAGCGGTGGCGACATTCTCAACGGCCGCGGCGACTGGGTTTACGAGGAAGAAATATTCAACCGTGCGGGCCGTGCCTTCTGGTGGAACGCCGACGGTTCCGCGATTGTCTTCATGCGGTTCGACGATACGAATGTGAAGAAGTTCACGCTGACCGATGCAATACCCACGGCCGGCCGCGCGGAGGTCTATTCGTACCCAAAGCCCGGCGACCCGAACCCAACGGTGAAGCTCGGCATCGCCACCGCGACCAACGCCACTGTTGCGTTTCTCGATCTCGGCAGCTACGAGCCGAACGATATGCTGATTGCTCGCCTCGGCTGGTTCCCCGATGGCAAACGGGTGTATGCGTACGTGCAAAACCGAACTCAAACGTGGCTCGATTTCGTCGTCTGGGACTCTACAATCGCGAAGCCACGGGTGCTATTCCGCGACGCAACGAAAGCCTGGATCGAAGACGCCGGCGAACCGCACTTCCTCCGCGATGGCAGTTTTTTGTTCCCCAGCGAACGCAGCGGTTGGAAGCATATCTATCACTACTCCGCCGATGGCAAAATCATCAAGGCCGTCACCAATGGCGATTGGGAAGTAAAGGACATTCATCACATTGATGAAGACGCCAAGTGCATCTACTTTTCTGGCACGAAGGATACCCCGCTCAAGACGAATCTGTATCGCGTGATGATCGACGGTTCGCACATCGATCGCATCACTACTGGTAACGGCACACATACCGTTAGCGTGGCACCCAAGGGCGATCTGTATATCGATCGCGATAGCGATCAGGATACGCCAACGAAGTCGGTACTGCGTACATTTGATGGCAAGATCATCCGTGTACTCGATACGAACCCGATGTATGCGCGGGACGAATATTGTTTCGGAAAATACGAACGCACGACGATTCCGCTTGTTGATGGTTTCACGCTCGAAGCGGCGATCGTGTATCCGCCGAATTTCGACCCTCTGAAGAAGTACCCGATCTGGGTGTCGACGTATGCGGGGCCGCACGCGCCGACGATCCGCGAAGGTTGGGGTTGGCGTGGCTTCGAGCAAGCGTTGGCGAGTATGGGCATCGTCTCGTTCCGCGTCGATCCACGATCCGCGTCTGGAAAAGGAGCGATTTCCACATGGACGGCATTTCGACAACTCGGCGTGCAAGAATTGAAAGATATCGAAGCCGCGGTCGATTGGATCGGCCAGAAGCCGTGGGCAGACAGCACGCGAGTCGGCATCAGCGGGCATAGCTATGGCGGATTCATCACCGCCTACGCACTCACTCACAGCAAGAAGTTCGCGGCCGGTATCGCCGGTGCCCCGGTCACCGATTGGCGACTGTACGACTCGATTTACACCGAACGATATATGGGCCTGCCGAGCGAAAACCCGAAAGGTTACGAAGCCACATCATGCGTAAAAGCCGCCGCCAACCTCCACGGAAAACTGTTACTCATCCACGGCCTCATCGACGACAATGTCCATATGCAAAACACGATGCAGTTCGCGGATGCACTCCAAGTGGCCAACAAGCCATTCGAGTTAATGATCTACCCCAAGTCGCGCCACAGCATCGTAAACTCCCACTACACAAAACTACAACTCGACTTCATCCGGCGTGCATTGCTGGACGCGAAATGAGTCGTGGGTGCCAGGGTTTCCATCGTTCTCTTTTCCGAGGTGTTTTTGAATGAAGAAATGTATGAGATTCGGCTTCAGTGCCGCAATGCTGGCAGTTGCCACGATGGCGCTCGCGCAGGCTCCGGCGAAGCCTGTGGAGAAGGCCCCGAATGGGGATTCGCAGTATCGGCTCGGGCCGGATTCGTTACCGCAGGAGGGGGTACCGAAGGGCGAGATTCGTGGGCCGTTCGTGCTGCCCTGCAAGGTGTATCCGGGCACGCAACACACCTACTGGGTGTACGTGCCAGCGCAGTACGATACCACGATTCCGACGGCGCTCATGGTCTATCAGGATGGCCAAGCGTTCAAGAACGAAAAGGGCGACATGCGGGCGCAGAACGTGATGGATAACCTCATCTATCGCCGCGAGATTCCGGTGATGATCGGCGTGTTCATCAATCCGGGGCGCAAACCCGAACAACCCGAACCGACGCCGCAGAACTGGGGCGACCGCGACACGAATCGACCCACCGAATACAACTCGCTCGACGATAAATATGCCCGCGTGATGACCGATGAACTGATGCCTGCTCTGGCCAAGGATTACAATATCTCGAAGGATCCGAACCTGCACGGAATTGGCGGATCGAGTTCGGGTGCGATTGCGGCATTCACGGTGGCGTGGGAGCGACCCGATGCGTTTCGCAAGGTGCTTAGCAACGTCGGTAGTTTTGTGAATCTACGTGGCGGGCACGTCTACCCGGAACGGGTGATGGAAGCCGAAAAGAAGCCGATTCGAGTCTATTTGTGCGATGGCCGAAACGATAATCGAGGCTTCCGCAACGGCGTTCACGATGAGAAACTCGATTGGTTTCTCCAGAACGTCCGGCTCATGAAGGCACTCACGCAAAAAGGTTACGACGTGAACTACTCGTGGGGCATGAACCTCCACGGGCAGAAATTCGGCGGCGCGATCATGCCCGAAATGATGCGATGGTTGTGGCGCGACGGGCCGGTATCCACCGACCCAAACGACGCCGTCGAGCGAACGTTCCGCCAACCGACGTTGAAGAAGTAATTATTCCTGCTATCGGCATCGCACTTGCTTGCTCGGGCGGTTGAGTGTCTCAACCGTTCCCTTATTCGCAAGGAGTTCTGCTATGTCTGGTAATCGCGCCATCGTCTACCTCGGGCCAAAGAAAATAGCGGTGCAGAAAGTCGATTATCCGAAACTGGAAGATGCCAGCACGGGCAAGAAGATCGAGCACGGCGTCATTCTGAAGGTCGTGGCGACCAACATTTGCGGCAGCGATCAGCACATTTATCGGGGCCGGTTTCCCATGCCGTCCGGCGAACAACTCGGGCACGAAATCACCGGCGAAGTGATCGAAGCGGGCCGCGATGTCACATTTATCAAAATCGGCGACCTCGTTTCGGTGCCGTTCAACGTGGCGTGCGGACGATGCCGCAACTGCAAAGAGCGTCACACCGAAGTCTGTATGAACGTCAACACGAAGGCGAGTTGCGGCGCGTACGGCTTCAACCTCGGCGGTTGGAAGGGCGGTCAATCCGAGTATCACATGGTTCCGTACGCGGACTTCAATTTGCTGAAGTTCCCGGACAAGGATCAGGCGATGGAGAAGATCCTCGACCTGACTTTGCTATCGGACATTCTGCCGACGGGCTTCCACGGTTGCGTGTCGGCGGAGGTCGGTCCGGGGTCGACGGTTTATATCGCCGGTGCGGGTCCGGTTGGACGCGCGGCCGCCGCCGGTGCCCGCTTGTTGGGGGCCTCGTGCATCATCGTCGGCGACGTGAAGGCGAACCGCTTGGCGTTGGTGAAGAAGGCCGGTTACGAGATCGTCGACTTGAGCAAGAAAGTGCCGTTACCCGATCAGATCGAAGCCATTTTGGGCGAACCGGAAGTCGATTGCGCCGTCGATGCCGTGGGGTTCGAGTGCCACGGCCACGGTACGGAATCGGGCGAAGAACACCCCGAAGCGGTGATCAACGGCCTGTTGAGCATCATCCGGCCGGGCGGCAAAATGGGCGTACCGGGCGTCTATCCCGAAGCCGATCCACAGGCGAATACCGACGCCGCCAAGCTCGGCAAACTGACGCTCGACTTCGGGAAAGCCTGGATCAAGTCGCCGACGCTATCGGCAGGCCAAGCTCCGGTCATGAAGTACAACCGCCAACTGATGATGGCGATTCTGTGGGACCGAATGCCATACCTCCGCGAGATCATCAACACCGAAGTAATCTCGCTCGACAAAGCCGTCGAGGCGTACGACATTTTCGACGATGGCTCGCCTAAGAAGTTCGTGATCGACCCGCACGGCTCGATTCGAAAGTAACCCGCATCGCAAGAAGTGACACCGGCGTGTCACTTCGCGACCTCGCGGAGCTTCACGTTGCGGAAGGCCACGGGGCCGTGATCGGCTTGCAGCATGAATGGGCCGGTCGCCTTCTCTTTCTTCGTCCAGTTGCTGCCGGTGGGCGTCTTCAGTTCCTGGTCTTCGTGGATGAGTTTACCGTTCAACGTCGCTTTTAACACCTTCGCATTGGTGGACTTTTCGCCTTTGTCGTCGAATCGTGCCGAGTGAAATGTGACTTCCAGTGTCTGCCACTCGCCCGCCGGTTTTGCGGCATTGACCTTCGGAGCGATGCCTTTGTCGATGTGGTGGTACTTCGGTTTGTCTTCGGCACGCGGGTAAATTCCGCCGCAATCGTCGCCGCTGAGTTCGCCTTTATTGTTCGCCGTATCGCGGAACTGGATCTCGTACATCGCGTGGAATTTAATCCCCGAATTCGAGTTTTTGCCCATCATAAACTCGACGTGAACTTCGACATCTTTGTACTCCTTCTTCGTGACCAGATCGGACACGTGGCCCTTCTCGCCGTTGACCCACGACTTGCCTTCGCCCTTCGCTTTCAGCCTCGCGGGCTTGTCTGTGTCGAGGCCCGCATCGTCTGCGAACACCCAGCCCGCGTCTATCTTTCTCCACGGTGACGCCTCGCCGGTTTGCAGCAGTTCCACCCAGTCGCTGGCATCGGCTGGCTTCTTATCGGGTTCGGCGGCTTGCACGGCGAGTAGCGCGAACGAGAAAATGCAAGCGACGGAGAGGAGGCGAATCATCGAAGGCTCCAAAAGGTAAAGATAGCGATACCGTTACGTAACCCGGTTGCTTATCATCTACCGAGATCGCCCGATACGCAAAAGCGATCTGACAAATTTTTCCACAGAGGCACTTATGTTGCGAATGGCTCGTCGGTTGTTTCTTGCCGCGTTGGCGGTACTTTTCGGTAATGTCGCGTCCATCTCGGCCGCTGATGCCGAGCGCTACTGGGTCTACTTCGGTACCTACACCTCGAAGGATGGCAGCAAGGGCATCAATCGCTGTCAACTCAATGTTAAGACTGGTAAGCTCTCGGAGCCGGAAGTCGCGGCGGCGGTCGGCAGCCCGTCGTTCGTGAACTTCAGCCCCGATGGCAAGTTCCTTTACGCCGTCGGTGAATCGGCGGGTAAGAATGGCGGCGGCGTTTACGCGTACTCCGTCGACGCGGTCACCGGCAATTTGACCAAACTCAACGAACGAGGCAGCGTCGGCGCGGGGCCGTGCCACATCGAAACCGATCCGAGCGGCAAGGTCGTTCTGGTGGCGAATTACGGTGGTGGCAGCGCAACGTCGTTCGCAGTCAAGGACGATGGCAGCCTCAGCGACAAAGTCAGTTTCATGCAGCACAAGGGCAACAGCAGCGACAAATCGCGGCAATCGGCCCCGCACGCGCACTGTTCTGCGTTCGATGCGAGCGGCAAGTTCGGCTTCGTCTGCGATCTCGGCCTCGATCAAGTGATCGTTTATAAAGTCTCGGCGAACGGCGAACTCAGCGCAAACGACCCCGCGTTCATCCAGATGCCGAGCGGCTGCGGCCCACGCCACATCCACATCAACCAAAAGAACACGATCGCCTACGTCAACGGCGAACTCGACATGACCGTGAACGTCGTCAAAATGGACGTGGCCGCAGGCAAATTCGAAGTGATTCAATCCCTCTCAACGGTGCCCGAAGGCAAGCCGATGCCCGGCTACAGCACCGCAGAAGTGCGCATCCACCCGAGCGGGAAGTTCGTGTACGTGTCGAATCGCGGGCAGCACAGCGTGGCCGCATTCGAAGTGATCGACGACGGGAAACTGAAGCCGATCGGCCACATCGTCGGCAACATCAAGACGCCTCGCGGCTTCAACATCGACCCGAGCGGCAAGTGGATGATCGTAGCCAACCAGGACAGCAACAGCGTCCGCGTCTTCGAGATCGACCAAAAAACCGGCATGGCGTCAAAGACCGAAAACGTCATCAAAGTCGGCTCGCCCGTCTGCGTAAAGTTCCTCGCCGTCGCGAAGTAAAAGCACAACGCGGACTCAACTTTCGGCATGGTTCGAATCTCGTTGAATTGGGTAGCAGAATGACTCCAGCCACTACCCACCCCCCCAATCGTGGACTCATTCCCGAATTTCGGAACCAACCTAACCCAGCAACGACTTACGTCCGATTTGGGTGATCGCGACCAAGGATGGCACCAAAGTTGGTAAAAACCGTTTAGTTAAAACTGCAACCTGGCTATGAACCATGCCCAACTTACCGTAGTCGCTTGATAGTGTCGTGATTTGTATCGATTGGAACATGTTAAAGGTAAGACTCTCGGCCTCAGCAGTGCCGAGCCTGCTGCACTCGCGAGTGTTAAGTGGAGCATATGTCGCGAGGCGAGACCTTGACGAAGCGAACAAACTGGTGAAAACCGACTATCCGGTATAATCTATCCGTTGAAAACGCATTCTCGACTCAAGTTACGCATCGTGCATCGAGTGGGCACGAACGTTAGCCGATGTTGTAAGGTACACCCGTTCTCGGGCGGATGGATCCGCCGGGGCGAGTGCGGTTACTCTCATGTAGCCGTTAGGAGTGCGGACCAATGATGTCACGGATTCGTCATCGTCGCCGATATTCGTTTGCAGCTTTGGCAGCAAATT
>JAYSYI010000091.1:0-2315 GCA_043727665.1 Limnoglobus sp.
TCTTACTCAAACGGATACAGCGGCTTGCGACGGTGCTGGTGGTTGAGCGTGACCATGTCGGCGGTGGTGGCACCGGGGGTGTTGACGCGAATGAGGTGCTTACTGATCGGCGCGTAAGCGGCGGTTGGCGCGTGGACGCCTTTCGCGACAATCGCGTGGAACTGTTCCGGGATCACGCCGAACGCGATGAGTTGTCGCAGGCTAAACGGGGCCGTTCGGCGCGTTGTTAGCATCACGGTCAGCCCGCTATCGGTGACGACAACGGCGGTGCGGCCTTGATCGAACGAGCGAATGCCGCCGTGCCGCACTTCGGTTTCTTCGAACTTGCCGTCGTGTAGCGAAATCACTTCGACGATGGCTTCAATCGGTTCACCGTGGAATCGATCGCATTTGCCACCCATGCGTAGCGTCACGCGATGCCCCACGCCGAGCGATTCTGCATGATGTACCGACTCCGGATCTTGCAAAATCACCAGGCTCTTCACGCCCGCTTCGATGAGTCCGTGTGCCAAAATCGTGCTGTCGCCAGGCGAACCGCCACCGACGTTATCGCCCATGTCGAGCAAGCAAATCGGGCCACCTTGAGTTTTGACAAACTCCATCGCGTCGGCGACGCTTCGCATTTTGCCCGCGAAATCGTCGCGGCGTTGCCACCATTCCGCAGCGAGTTCGTCGGCGAGTTTCTGCGACAATGCGGGATCGTTATCGGTCACGACGACAACCGACGAACCCATCTGCGGTACGTCGGAGTACGGGAAGCCATACAGCAAGCTGTTAGAGAGCACGCCCGGCAACGCCAACTGTGCGGCTTGCATATCTTGTAGCGGTTTCCAGTGCGGTTCTGCGCTCGCTTGGCGTTCGATATTCGCGGCGAGGGGCGGGAATGCGGCCGCCATCGTGGGGCGGATTTCGCCGCGTACGATGCGTGCCATCAACGCGGCAGCTTCAAGGCCGCGTTCCTTCTGGTCCAGGTGCGGATTGGTGCGATAGCCGACGATTGCATCGCAGGCGGCTACCATGCGTGCGGACAAGTTCGCGTGCAAATCGAGCGTCGCAATCATCGGCGTCTCGCCGATTCGTTCGCGTAACAGCGTCAGCCAATCGCCATCGAAGTCCGCATGATTCGCCGACACCGTCGCCCCGTGCGGCGCAACGAGATAGCCATCGAGCGGGCCATGTTCCGCCACGGCATCGAGTAGTCGTTCGAACAAAATGTCGGCGGTTTCCGCAGAAATCGTGCCGTACGGCAACGCCCGCGCCATGAAGATCGGCACCGCTTCAATGCCCGCCAACTGCAAACCCGCGAAGAATCCGCCGACTTCGTGCAACGAATCCGCCATCTTTTCGCGAACGCTCGGCCCGCGTAATAGCAGATCGTTTTCGAAATCGATGAGAGTCGTTTGAACCGCGATAAATGTGTTCGATTCGTGCATTAGCCCGATGATTCCGATGCGGTGGCTCACGGTGATTTTCTCTCGTTGGCTGCGATGCGTCAGGTTGCCACGGTACTCGAAAATGACATTTCGGACATTCAAAATCGACGTGAGCCCGAACCTTTAAGTCGAATTCCGATTACTCCGAATTCTGTTGACACCTGTTCATCGGCAGCCGAGTATGCGAATCACACATAAGCGGAGACTTTCGATGGGATTGTACAACTGGCTTTTCAAAAGTGCGGGCGGCGATGGATCCTCTGCGGCACAAGCTATTGTCGTCAGCAGTGTCAGCAAAGAGTACGCTTGGGTGAGACGACACTGCCCCGGCTTCCAGTCTCAGATGCAGGCATTGCAGGTTATCGAAGGCAAGCCGTACGATATCCTCACACTCCGCAACGCCGCCGGCGAGGAGCGTACGATCTACTTCGACATCTCGCAGTTCTTCGGCAAGGAATAGCGTTCGCATCGTCGGGAAAGAATCACGAGCGGGTTCAAGATAACGACCTCCGGTTCGGTCGGCCTCAACGGCACCGTCAGCATGGTGGCCGACCTGCCGATTCCGGATTCGATGATTTGCCGGCTACTTCGTGGCACGCCGAAATTAAAAGAGGCCGTCAAAACCAAAGTCGGCGACCTACTCAACGGCTTGCTGCCTTTCGAGGAGTTCGCGGAGGTCTTCAAGTTGGCTAAACGGCACCCGGATGTACGGGCGTGCGGTCCCGATATTCGATACGGATAATCGCTTCTCAGTAATCGCATCAGTCATTGACCGGCCCTCCTGCTTTCGTCTGCGGAATCCGTGTGAAAATGGAATCATACCGTGAACCCGTAGCTTGTCGCAGACTTCCGTCGATTCAGTCGAGGATTTTTTTGCCGATT
>JAYSYI010000092.1:0-21609 GCA_043727665.1 Limnoglobus sp.
GCGACACCCAGCGGGCCGTGCGGATCGACGGGCAGCATGCGCATTCCGAGGCCGCGCCGCGATTCGTCGAGCACTTCTTCCGCAAGATCGGAAATCACGGGAACCGACACCGCACGCCCAGCATGAAGTGATGTAAGAATCTCGGTCAGCCGTTGAATGCGGCCCGTTTCGCGGCTGCGAATCCCGATCGCATGATCGAGGACATTGAGGCGATGGCGTACTACGCCGAGAAGATTTTCGAGGCCTTCGCAGGCCCGCTGTTGGGCTTCGATCGATGCCGGGAACACGCTGACGACTCGCAGTGCGGTATCCGTGAGGCCGACGATGCCACGATGGTAATTCGCCAGCGATTCATCGCCAGCCGCAGTCAGAAACGGCTCGTGGGCGAGTTTCTTTTGACGGTCCACCAACTCTTTGGCATCGTGCAATAGCCGGATCGTTCGCGCGGAAAGCGGGATCGTTTCGGGCCTAGGCTCGACGATGTCCGTGGCCATGCGTGGGGGCGACGTGACCGCCGTTAGGAACGTACGCACGCTCGAAGGGTCGTTCGCAAGAACCGGCGAACCCGCGAGTTGCGGAATCTCTTCGAGGCGCGAACGGAATGTCGCGATACGCTCCAGCAGTCCACGGGTATCGGACATGGTCACCTCACGAAATTCCATTGTGCACGCATTGCGGCGCGGGTATATCCTGTATCAGCATCGGGTGGAAGGCAGATTCGACTTGAGAAGATTTGCGGGTTGTAGCGATTGCGGCGTATCGAGCCTTGTCTGATACCGCAGTTCTTAGGCCCTTCCCATGGTATCACCATGGGCTACGTGAGCGATCCTTTTCAGGATCGAAGAACCATTAAAACCCCGACACTGAAAGTGTCGCTCTCTCAGCCCATGGTGTAACCATGGGGCGGGAGCGAACCTTCAAAAACCAGTCGTGGCGAGTCTTCGCGATGCGACGCGCCAGAATGCCAATGGGTGTGACCCTTCCCATGGTATCACCATGGGCTACGTGAGTGATCCTTTCAGGACCGAAGAGCCGAACTTACTTCAGGTTGACGGTCAAGCTGGGGTTGCCGCTGGAGGTGATGGTTTCTTCAATGTTCGCCGTCTTGGGATCCCAGAACTTTTGCGGGATCGGCGAGACTTCAGGTTTCCCTTGATTACGCTTGTACGCCGGTTCGACGCTGATTTGATACTTGCCCGGCGCGACCTTCATTTCGAAGTCGCCATTCGTGATGGCAGCGAACGTGTCGTCCATAACCATTCCCGGTTCCGCCTTGAAGACGATGTTGCCTTTCACGACAGGCGAACCGTTGGCCAGCAGAACCTTGCCCTTTACCGATGCCGTCGATGTGTTCGATGGGGTGCCACTGCATCCGATGGCGAGTGCGAAAAATCCTGCCATTAGTGCGAAACGACTCAACTGGGACATTTTATACTCCGTGTGTAAAAACAAACGCCGCCGGAACGAATCCGACGGCGTCAAGGTGTGCGTGTTCAATTAGTCGATGCTGACAGTTTCGCCGCCCGATGCGGTCATAATCGCGCGGAGCGTGGTGCCGGGGATGCTATCGCGGATGAACTGAACGTGGCCATCGCCGTAGACGGCCAAGCAACCGCCGGTGTGGAAGCTGAATGGCTCATCGTTCGGGCCGCAGTTATTCGCAGACCACGGGCAGATTCCGGCGACGCCGAACTTCGGCGTGGCGTGATTATTGACGCGGGCTTCCTTCGTGTCAGTCGCTTGGTGTGGGCCGGACACACCATTTGCGTTGTCCGGTTCGGCCCAACGGTAGTTATTACGAAGGCCCGCCGGCGAGGCGTCGATGGCACCGCTAATCTCAGTGTAATTTGCCTTCATGAACGGCGCGTACGATTCGTGCGCCTTGCCAACGTCTTCGATGATCGCAACCGTGTTGCTGGTACCATCGGAGGCGCTGACGGCGGTACGGCCACTACGCTTCGTGATGACGAACGTGTTGACGTCGGTATACGTGACCTGATTTTGTAGCGTTAAGAATGCTTCCGTACGACTCGGCTTCGTGCTACTGGTGTCGCGTGTGCCCGGTGGAAGACCGGTCATAAATGGATCGCCCACGTCGACGATGTCGGTGTACGCGACGGGCATATAGTCGGTTTGGCCATAACCTTGCGGGTCTTCTTGATAGTACGGGTGGCTGGGGCACAGGTAGGTTTTGATCTTGGACTTCGCACCGATACCCGTCACGGATGCAGAGGCGTAGCTTTGCGATGGGTGGTTGTACGGCAACATAATGTTGATGCCGCGATACGCATTCTCTTGCTCGATGTACGGCAGAAGTTGCGTCAGCGTCGAGTGCATGTCGAACACCGTGCTCTTCGGCGTCGTGTTCGAGTTGCCTTCGCCGCTCGTCGGGAAGTAACCGAATGCGGACTCGTAATTGTGCATCCCGAGGCCGAGTTGCTTCAAGTTGTTCGAGCAGGTGCTGCGTGCGGCGGCCTCACGGACTTTTTGAACGGCAGGCAGTAGCAGACCGATCAAAATCGCAATAATCGCAATCACCACCAGCAGTTCAATCAGCGTAAACGCCGATTTTTTTCGGAATGCAGAACGAACGATCATTGAGAGACCTCATGAGAGCAAAAATCCGCTGCTCGGTCGGGTTAGGTCGCTCGACCCAAGAATCCCGCACCGCACAATGCGACGCACCAATGACAAATTTATAAGTCGCATAGTTTCCAATAGATAGAGTTTCGAGCGTGAAGAATTGAAGAAACTAGCAATCCGGCTCGATTCCCGCAGTATACAAGCCAGAAATGCCCACATGAGAGTTGAGTGAATATGAAGCATACATGTAGATGGCGAGTAGACATCAGTGAGATGCGCCTTTCAACAATTCCAGCCGCAGGCGGTTGAGCGCCAGTTTCGCTGTGCGGCTCTGAATTTCGAGCCGCGTGCCGCCCCAGGTGAACTCCTGTACGACGGTGCCGGTCGCGCTGGCAATGGCTACGAACACTTTGCCCACGGGGTCGCCATCCGGCCCGGCGTAGCCAGTGGTGGCGATGCCGTAATCGCTGCCGAACTTCGCGCGCACGCCTTCGGCCATCGCCTTCACCACCGGTTCGCTCACGGCGGTGTGTTCGGCAATGGTCGCGGCCGGTACGCCGAGTTCGCGAATCTTCACCGCGTTCGTGTAAGCGATCACGCCGCCGAGTAGGCACTGGCTCGCGCCGGGAACTTGTGCCAGGCGGTTCGCCACCAGCCCCGCTGTCAGGCTCTCCGCGGTTGCCACGGTTTGCCCACGTGCCTTCAACATGTGAATGACCACGTCCTGAATTTCCTCGTTCTCGACGCCGAAGATCATGTCGCCCAATCGCTCGCGGATCGTTGCTTCGACGGGTGCGATTTGCGCTTGCACCGCCGCCATACTTTCGCCGTGCGCGAGAATCCGCAACGAGATCACCGCATCGCTGACGGTGATGCCGACTTCGGGAACGTGCCCGCGCCGGGTGAGGTCCATCAGCTTTTCCTCGACGGTCGATTCGCCCGCACCGAAGCTGTTGATCTTGCGTTGCACGAACACGCGATCCCCACTGAAGCCGTTCAGTAGGAGTTTCGGTTTTACTTGTTCGTCGAACATGCGAAACATTTCCGATGGCACGCCGGGCATTGCGGCAATCACCTTGTGGCCGATTTTCATCCAGACGCCGGGTGCGGTACCGCTGGCGTTGAAGATCGGTTCCGCGCCTTGCGGGAAGAGCGCTTGCACGCGATTGCGTTCGGGCATGACGCGGCCACGCTTCTCAAACATCTCGCGAATTTGCAGTAGCGAAGTCGCATCTTCGACGAGCGCAATGCCCGCCATCGCCGCGAGTGCTTCCCGCGTGAGATCGTCTTGCGTCGGCCCCAACCCGCCGGTAATCAGCACGAGATCCGCACGTGCCAGTGCGAAGCGAAAGCCTGCGATATTGTCCGCAAGATCGTCGGACAGCGTCGTGTGGAACCCAACCGGAATGCCCATGCCCGCAAGTCGCAAACTGAGCCACTGCCCGTTCGTGTCGAGGTTCTGCCCGCTCGTCATCTCGCTGCCGATCGACACCACTTCCGCTTTCATGCCTCGCTCCTTTTGTGTCCATCCCACCCGCGCAAATGGAATATCGCAGTTGATTTTTCCTAGCATTCGGGTATCGACGCCGTTACGATTCAGGTGAAGGCGGAAAGAAGCCTTCGCTTTTGAGGTATGATACTGCGTGAATACCTCTTCCTATTCCCCTTACCAGCGAGGTCGCCATGAGCGACCCTCAGCTGAATAGCATCCACCTCGGCGATCTCCCGCGCCGAGATGCCTATCGTCAAGCGCGGCTCCAACTCGAAGGGGCCTGTGGCGGTCGTACGCTTGCGGGTGCGTTACCGCCGCACGATGTCGATCAAACTGGCATGACGCGCGATGCCCCACTATTGATGGCGGGCGGGGCAGCGCACCTTTGGTTGAAGGATGGCGAGCACTTTTACCCGCTCCTCGTTGGCGTCAACACAATCGGTCGACTTCCCGATAATGGTGTCGTCATCAAGGACGAACACGTCTCGCGTCGCCATTGCGCGCTGGTCATTCATACGAATGGCAACGTCGAAGTTCACGATTTCGCTTCGAAAAACGGCACAATCTTGAATGGCAAAAAGATCACCGGGCCTACCCGTATACGCCCCGGCGACTCGCTCGTCCTTTGCAATCATCCGCTCCACCTCGTCGCCGAAGACAATCCGAAGATAGTAACGGGGAACGAGCGGCAGTAAGTCGAACGATATCGATTGTGAAACGAATTCTTTCTCAGCCGCTGACGAATACGCCGCCGGTGAAGTTCGGATCGAAGGTAATGTCTTGCACGACTTGCCGCGTTAGGAAGCCGTTGCCGGGCAGGAAGCGGACGAGTTGCGCGCGGCCCGTCGCGCCGTTGCCACCGGTGCCGATGAGTAACAAGCCGTTGGTGAGGCCGCTGACTTCGAGCGCCGAACCGACCGTTACGCCGGCCGTGGAACCGTTGCCCGCTGCGAAGGTATCGAGCACGTCGCCCGCCTGTCCGCCGTTGAAATTCGTGCGTTGCAACTGGATCGCCGAGCCGCTGTAGATCGTCACATTGTTGTTGCCACCGGGGCCGGAACTGACTGCGACATCGACGACGCCGTCGCGATTGTAATCGGCCGAAGTGACGTAAAGTCCCGTGCGACTGTTCGGATCGCCGGCGAAGAAATCGGCGGTGGCATCGCCCGAACCGAAGCTCGTGTATTGCAGTTTCTGCGTGCCGATGACGTTCCCGCTGAGGATGCGAACTCGCGGCCCGCCACCGAGGCCCGGCGCAACGACGAGGTCCGAAAACGCGGCCGTTAACGGGGCAGGGCTGGCCGTCACGGTCACGCCGTTGCGGAAGGTCGATTCGTATGCGAAGAAGTTTGCCACGGTATCGCCATCGCGATCGCTCGTGAAGTTCCGGCCCTGCGTGGTGATCGCCTGGCCATCGAGAATGCGCACCCGCGGCCCACCACCGGGACCGGCCCCCACGACGACTTCGGCAAATGCCGTGCCTGTGAAGTTCCCGGCCGCCACGTACGTTCCGCCACGCTGCGTGGATTCGAATGCGAAGAAATCCGCGAGCACGAACTGATCGCTGATAAAACTCTTGCCGTCGAGCGGGGCGACTTGCCCGAAGCGGACCGGCGAAAACGCTTTGCCGTCGAACACGCGAACCCGCGGCCCGCCACCGACGCCCGCGCCGACGATGAGATCGACGAAGCCATCGCTGTTCACGTCCGCAATCGCGGTGCTGACACCACCGGTGAACGTGGGTTCGAAGGCGAGGAAATCGGCGAGTTTGACCCCACTGACTGAATCGAACACCTGCACGCGCGGCGGGCCGCCGACGCCTCCGCCAATCGCGAAGAGGTTCGACGCGGCAGGAACTTCGCGTTCTTCGAGCGTTTCAGGGCGTAGTATGCGTTTGTTGCTCATAGCATCCTCATGAAAGCCAGGTGCGGCTTTTCGCGACCGCATACCCGAAGGGGCATCGCGAGGGCAAGAGGAATCGGAAGCGGGCGTTCCCGCGACATTTGCTCGGCGTTCGACTACACTACGTTTCTTCTCACTTTGTGATCGCTTTGAGGTTCCCGGATGTTTTCGCACGCCATGCTGATTGCTCTCGCTATCGGTTCGTCGTCCCAAGTTCCTGTTGCACCGACGCCGCGTGTTGTGGATGCCAAGAAAGCGGAATTTGCGCCGCCGGTTGGGGCGTTTCGGCTGCGGAGTGTTGGCCCGGCGGTGACTTCGGGGCGGATCGTCGGCTTTGCGGTCAACCCGAAGGATCGTTCGAATTACTATGTGGCGGTGGCGTGTGGTGGCGTGTGGAAAACGACCAACGCGGGGACGACGTGGCAAGCGGTGTTCGATGGCGAAGTTTCGTACTCGATCGGCTGCGTGGTGCTCGACCCGAAGAATCCGAACGTGGTCTGGGTGGGCACCGGCGAGAACAACAGCCAGCGCAGTGTGGCGTACGGCGATGGTGTTTACAAGAGCATCGACGGCGGTAAATCGTGGGCGAATGTCGGCCTCAAAACCAGCGAGCACATTGGGAAAATCATCGTCGATCCACGCGATTCGGACACCGTTTACGTGGCGGCACAAGGGCCACTTTGGGGGCCGGGTGGCGAGCGCGGACTTTACAAAACGACCGATGGCGGCAAGAACTGGACGCGCATTCTGACGATTGACGAGAACACCGGTGTGACCGATTTCGTCGTCGATCCGCGTAATCCGGACATCATCGTTGCGGCGAGCTATCAGCGTCGGCGGCACGTTTGGACGCTCATCAACGGCGGGCCGGGTTCGGGCGTGCATCGCTCGATCGATGGCGGCAAAACCTGGAAGAAACTCGGTGGCGGTTTACCCGGTGGCGACATCGGCCGCATCGGTTTGGCAATGGCACCGACCGCACCCGACACGCTGTATGCCATCGTCGAAGCGGGAGATAAAGCCGGTGGCATTTTCCGCAGTACCGACCTCGGCATCACTTGGGAGAAACGCAACCCGTTCGATGCCCAAGCCCAATACTATTCGCACCTCGTCGTCGATCCCGTCAACAAGGATCGCCTCTACGCGATGAATGTGCTCATTCAGGTTTCCGACGATGGCGGCGCGACGCTTCGCAACCTCGGCGAAGGCAACAAGCACGTCGATAACCACGAAATTTGGATCGACCCGAACCAGCCGAACTATTACCTCGTCGGCTGCGATGGCGGCATTTACGAGAGCTTCGACCGCGGCGCGAACTGGCACTTCAAATCGAACTTACCCGTCACGCAGTTCTACGATATCGGCGTCGATCAGAACCCGGCGAGCGGGCCGTTTTACCACATTTACGGCGGCACACAGGATAACTTCACGCTCGGCGGCCCGGTGCGAACGCGCAGCCGCAACGGCATCACCAACGCCGATTGGTACGTAGTGCAGGGCGGCGACGGCTTCCATTGCAAAGTCGATCCGACCGACCCGAACACCGTTTACGGAGAATATCAGTACGGCGGCCTGTGCCGATTCGACCGCAAAACGGGCAACAGCGTCGACATTCAACCGCAGGCCGCCCCCGGCGAACCGCCACTTCGTTGGAACTGGGATGCGGCGTTCACGATCAGCCCGCACAACCCGAAACGGCTGTACTTTG
Organism: Limnoglobus sp.; assembly: GCA_043727665.1. Lineage (GTDB taxonomy): Bacteria > Planctomycetota > Planctomycetia > Gemmatales > Gemmataceae > Limnoglobus. Next base: position 7,686 of record JAYSYI010000092.1, read on the forward strand.
CCGCGAACAAACTCTTCCGCAGCGACGACCGCGGCGACACATGGAAGCCTGTCAGCGGCGATCTCACGCGGCAACTCGATCGCGACAAGCTACCCGTGATGGGCAAAGTCTGGGGCCCCGATGCGGTATCGAAACACGTCTCGACGAGTTTCTACGGCAACATCGTCGCGCTCGCCGAATCGTCTGCGAAAGAAGGCCTGTTGTACGTCGGCACCGACGATGGCCTGATTCAGGTGAGCGAAGATGGCGGGCAGATTTGGCGCAAAATCGAAACCTTCTCCGGCGTGCCCGAGAAGACGTACGTCAGTAAAATTGTCGCGTCGCAGCTGGAGCCACTTACGGTGTACGCGTCGTTCGATGCGCACAAGAACGCGGACTTCAAACCGTACTTGCTAAAGAGCAGCGATGCGGGCCGAAGTTGGGTTTCGATCGTCGGCGACCTGCCCGAGCGCGGCACGGTTTACTGCCTTGCCGAGGACCACATCAACGCGAACTTGCTATTCTGCGGAACTGAGTTCGGGCTGTTCGCGACGGTCGATGGCGGCAAGAAATGGCACCGCATGAAGAACGGCCTGCCGACAATTCAAGTGAAAGACTTGGCGATTCAAAAAGCGAACGATGACCTCATCGTCGGCACGTTCGGGCGCGGCTTCTACGTTATCGACGACATCCGCCCGCTCCGCGAACTGACACCCGCGACGCTCGCGCTGCCCGCGCATTTGTGTACGGTTCGCGACACGATGTTGTACATACAGTCGGCGCAATACGGCGGTAACGGCAAGGCGTTTCAGGGGGCATCGTTCTACACCACGGAAAACCCCGCGTACGGCACCACGTTCACGGTACATCTTGCGGAGGCACCGAAAAGCCTGAAAGCGAAGCGAAAAGACGCCGAGCGCGACGCCGAGAAAGCCGGGAAGCCACTGCCGTACGCGACGAAAGAGGAGTTGCGAGCCGAGGCGGAAGAGGAAGCGATTAGCACGGTGTTGCAGATTACCGACTTCAACAACGACGTGTTGCGGCAAGTGACCGTGCCGACGGCGGCGGGTGTGCATCGCGTCACGTGGGACTTGCACGAATCGGGCGTGACGGTGGGTGACGACGATTCCGGCGGCGGGCCGCTGACGATGCCGGGCCGGTATCGCGCCACGCTCATTCGTCGCATCGGCGCGAAGCGAACGCCACTCGCACCAGCGATCGAGTTCGCGATAAAACCCGACCCGCTGACGCCGCTGACCGGTGCGGACTATGTGGACATTGCGGCATTTCAAACGAAAGTGAAGGGGCTACGTCGCACGTTGGTTGGCACATCGAGTGCAGCAAACGACCTCGCTACGAAGCTCGATCTCATCCGCAAGGCGTTCGATCAGGCACCGAGAGCGGATGAGCCTACGAAGGAAGCCGTGCGGGTTCTGCAAACGAAGTTGCAACTCGTGCAGCGAAAACTCAACGGGGATCGTGTGTTGGCGGCACGCAACGAGAACGTGCCGGATTCGGTTTCGCAACGGGTCAACTACGCGGCAAACTTCGACGCGCTGGCGAAGCCAACCGAAACGCAGAAATCCTCATACGCGGCCGCCACGAAGGAACTGGCGACGCTACTGGCCGAGTTGAAAGCGCTGATCGAAACCGATGTGCCTGCGTTGGAAAAGAAGCTCGACGCAGCCGGGGCACCGCTCACGCCAGGGCGGTTGCCAAAAATCGATGACAAGTGATTGAATACGCGTAACCGAAAGCGGAACAGACCGACCCCGAACCGTCCGAACGAAGTTGTCTCAAATCGTCTCGGATCGCCAGTCCGGGTTGCTGTCACAAAGTCACGATGACACTCCGAGCGATGCCGTCTTTCTCCTCCGTTCGGCTTTCCGTTTCGCTCTCGCGATGGCCGCTGCCGTTCGCGGAAACCGGATCGTGTATTCGCCGTATCTGACCGACTCGAATTCGATGGCATCGTCGATGATTTCGACTGCCAGGTATTGCGGTTGCGTTCGCATCGCGAACTCGCAGACAATCGCATTTGGCTGTTTGGCGTGGACGCTTACCGATGCACGGCGGTTCGTCAGCGAGATTGCGAGATCGCGCAGTTTCTGAGTATCTCCATCGGCGATCACGATGTACTCCATGCAGATTTCTACGCGCATTTCGTACTCTCAAGTGGGTAGCACAAAAAAACACCGCCCCGATTGGGGCGGTGTTTTCGATGACTATTGCAACTACTCGAGGAGTAAGCTCGGTTCCCAACCGACGCGTTCAGCGCTGGCACGGAGCTTTTCGAGGGCGCGGTTTTGGATTTGGCGAACGCGCTCTTTGCTGATCCGAAGCAGATGACCGATTTGGCGAAGGCTGTGGGTGCCGCTGCCAGTGAGGCCGAAGCGGAGGTCGAGCACTTTGCGTTCGCGGGGCCGCAGGTTTTCCATGAGGAACTTGAGCGCTTCTTGACGTTCGTTGTTCTCGTGGAGCGTCAGCGTCTGCGTATCTGGCATCGCTTCGGTGAGCTTGAAATCGCTATCGTCGTCGAGAACGGCGTTCAGGCTAACGGGCGTACGGGTGGCGGTTTGCAGGTGGTTGAGGTGCTCGAGGCTGCTGCCCGTTCGCGCGGCAAGTTCTTGGGGGCTGGGCAGGTGCTGGCCACCGTGCGCTAGAGCTTCGGACTCTTGCTGAAGCAAGCCGAGTTCTTGAAGGTGGTGCGGCGACAGGCTGACCAAGTGACTCTGACGTGCGACTGCGATTTGCAGCGTCTGGCGAATCCACCAGGTGGCGTAGGTCGCGAGTCGAGTGCCGTGGCTGACGTCGAAACGGTCGATCGCTTGCATGAGGCCGCAGACGGCTTCTTGCAAGAGGTCCGTATAAGCGAGGCTGTGGTGGCGGAACCGTTTGGCGACGTGGGCCGCGAGACGGATGTTCGCCGAAGCGAGCCGATGCTTGTAATGGACGTAGCGATCGTGCAGACGACGGACGGCAGATTCTTCGCGGCGTTCTGGTGTGACGTGCTCGCGGATGAACTGGGCCATCGGCCACGGTTCGAGCGGCGGTCGGCTGGCGCGCAGATCCGGGAAGTGTCGGATGAGTACCCGAGCGAGTTCCGTTTTGCAGTCCCAGAAACTGGTGAGCAATTCTCGCTCTTCTTCTGGCGTCAACAGGTCCGATGAGAAGGTCGTCAAGGACGGTTCTTCCACGCTACTCGTGACTCGTTGTTTACGCCTGGCGGTCTTCATGATTCCCCCGATGGACACATTTTGAGTATCGAAAACAGTTCTTACCGAGCATTGCGGCGTGGGGAACGAAGGGTCTTCTCTCGCACGATGGCGAGTGTGCGGAAGTCGAGCCGAATATCTCAGAGTCAACTGAGCTATCTTTCGGGCACCGGATCGGCGTACAAAACCTTTTCCAGGTCTGTTCGTAACGATTATGCGGCACCCTCAATGGTCGACCATCAACGCGTGTCGGTGAAGCCCCTGGTAATAATCCCCCGCTCGTCAAGCCCCTTGATCTTAAACGGTAGAAAAGACAAGATCAAGCATTTCTTAAGAAATGCCCGAATTTCTTGACTACTCGGTTAATTTCCCTCTACCGCAATAATCGCCCTTAAACCCCATGTTTACCTAGCGTTTCCAGTGTCCCTTGAAAACGAGGTACCGATTCCCGTTCCGATTACTTCGTCAAAAGGTTCTTCCTGCGCCAGAAAAAATTGCACGCCACCCGATATCGTGTATTACACTTCGACGATTGTGCGGATGCAGGCTACGATGCTGAGTCCGTTCACCACGACAAGGAGGTTCGTAGTGCGAGTGCCACCGACATCGAAAGGGGCACAGACCCCCGACACAGTTTTTTCGACCGCGACACCCACGATGAACTCGTCCCGCCAACGTTGTTCGATCTTAGTCGTCGATGACGAAGCCGTCATTCTCGCACTACTGCGCGAGCAACTTCGCCACGAATACGATGTGTTTACTGCACGAAGCATCGCCGAAGCTCGCGAACTCGTGGCCGTTCGCGACATCGACATTCTCCTTTCGGATTTGCACCTACCCGATGGTTCTGGAATTACCTTACTCGAATGGGCGCGGCAATCGCACCCGCGTATCTCGCGAGTATTACTTACGGGCATGGCTCGCCTCGAAGACGCCGCGGAAGCCATCAATCGGTCCCAAGTCCATCGCATCGTTTTGAAACCGTGGCAACGCGACGACCTCCTCGGCAGCCTCCGTAGCATCACTCGCACGCTCTTGCTCGAACGCAATCACGAAAAGCTGCTCGACGAATATCGCGCGCTGTTGCTCAATCTCGAAAATCGCGTCGTCGATCGGACCCGCGAACTCGAGCAAAAAAATCAGCTTCTCGAAAAGATGGCACTGACCGATCCACTGACCGGCATTCCGAATCGTCGCGCCGTCGAACTGATTGCCCGCAAGGAACTCCTTCGCCGCGCCCGCACGACCGACCCAATCGCCATCGGCATCATCGACGTCGATCACTTTAAGGACATCAACTCCGCCCACTTATTAGTCGGCGGCGATCACGTACTCACGTGGCTCGCGCAGTTGCTGCAATCGACGGTCCGCAGTTGCGATTCGATCGGCCGCATCGGCGGCGAGGAATTTATGATCGTCGCGCCGAACACCGACGCGGTCGGCATCGATATTCTCGGCGAGCGCGTGCGGCACACAATCGAACGCGCCCGCACGACTTATCACGGTAAACCGATCGGCGTCACGGTCAGTATCGGTTTCGCTGCGGCCGACCCCGGCAGCTTGTTCAGTTTCGAGGAACTCCGCGTCGCCGCCGCCGGCGCGCTTGCCGAAGCCAAAGTCTCCGGCCGCAACCGCTGCATCATTCAAAGAATGTCCTCGCCCGTCGCCGTGTTGAACTGAAATGAAGAAGCCTGCGATGAAAGCGCTCGGTGTATTTTGCGGCTCGGCGATCGGCACAAATCCGCTCTACGCGGCCACGGCCCGCGAACTCGGTCGCACGCTCGCACAGCGCGATATCTCGCTCGTTTACGGTGGCGGTCGAATCGGCCTAATGGGCGAGGTGGCGACGGCCTGCCTCGATGCCGGTGGGCGCGTCATCGGCGTGATTCCGCAACTGCTTTCGCAAAAAGAAATCGCCTTCGAAGAAGCCACCGAACTGATCCTCGTCGATTCAATGCACGCGAGGAAAGCCTTGATGGCGCAGCGTTCCGATGGCTTCGTAGCGCTGCCCGGCGGTTTTGGCACGTGCGATGAACTCTTCGAAATCCTCACGTGGGCACAACTCGGCATCCACAACAAACCGATCGCGTTGCTGAACGCGAACGGCTTCTTCACACCGCTCTTGTTGTGGCTCGATTCGATGACCGCAGACGGGTTCCTGAAACCGAAACACCGCTCGCGATTACTCGTCTGCGACACGGTGCCCGAACTGCTCGAAGTGCTTTCGAAATGGACGCCATCCGAATCGACGACCCCACTGGACAAGGTCGTCGGTCCGTAATCACTCGCCGTAAATTCGCGTCGATTCTTCCTTGGAAACGGGCGTCGTCAGATGCTGGCTGGTGAGCGTCGCCTTGAAGCGAACGTCGCCGGTGCCGATGGCTTTCACTTTCACGCGGTAGACGGCTTCGGTCTTCGGGGCAAGTTCGCCGATTGGCTCGAACTCAATTGTTGTGCCTTTTGCTTTCGGGTCGATAGCGTCTTGTGGCTTCGCTTTCGTCGGACCACTCATCGACACGAACCGCAGTTCTTCGGGCAGTTGCACGCTCACTTTCAGGTTCGCGTCGGCCTTCGATCCGGTGTTCGTTAAACGAATTTCGTACGTCGTTTCTTCGCCCTTTTCGACGGGGTCGGCGAGATCGACGACTTCCATCCGCATTGCGGGAATACCATCGATGGTGGTGCGACAATCGCAAATCGCCTTCGTGTTTCGGCTACCGGTTGCAAGCGGGCTGAGCGTGATCGGGCCGGGCTGGATCGGCATCACATCGAACGAATGTTCGAACGACTGGCCCGGTTCGAGTTTCGGTTTCGGTGCGGCAAACGCGACTTTTTGTGCGTTGGACCCACCGAGTAACCGCACGCCGACGGGGATCGGCGTTTCGACTTTGACATCGTCGAGAATCAGTTCGCCGACGTTCTTCACCGTGACGGTGTACGTCGATTTGCGGCCGACGATCCGCTCGGCAGGGCCTGCGATTGTCACTTCGAGCTTCGGCATCAGCACGCGGACTTTTGCGGTCGCCGTGGACTTCGTGCCATCAGAGCCGGTAGCGGTGAACGCGTATGTGTGTTCGCCACCTTCGCGGGCACGATCCTGATAGACGTTGGCGCTTTCCTGGCCGGGCGCGAGGTTGCCGAAGATGCGGATCGGCTCTTCGGCTTGGAGGCCGAGGCCGCCGTTGCTGCGCGGAAATTCGGGGCTACCTTTCACGTCCGACAGTGGACTGTCACCAATATTCGCGGTCGTGTAACGAACGGGGATCGGGTCGCCGAGCGCGACGGTTTCGGGCACGGCAATCTTCGCCAAAAGCTTCGGTTCCAGCACTTTTACGGTCATACCCGCCATGCCGGTGGCAGTCACCCACGCCTGGCAACCGAGGTCGCCGCGCACGGGGTGCGCCAACGTGAGGGTGATGACTTTCGTCGCTTTGGCATCGAGCGTGCCGATTTCCCAAAGGGAAATGCCATCGACGACCTTGGCCACGGGATCGGTTTCCGACACGCGCGCATCCTTCGGCACTCGCACTTGCACTGCGACTTTTTGCAACGGCTGGCCGCACGTGTTCCGCACGTTCAACGTGTATGTAGCCGGCTGGTTGACCTTCGTTGCAATCGGGCCGACCCACTCCAGCGACACCGAAGCATCGTGCTTTATCGTCGCCGGTTCGGTGGCCGCCACGAGGTGCAATGTCGCTGGTTCGGCAGCCAGTCGCATCTCCGCGCGTGGCGTCGACGCCAGGAACGGGTTGATCGGCTTCGCTTCGCCCGGAACGGTCACTTTCATATCGAGCGGCGGCGGTTCGACCGGCTTCGTCAAACCCGACGCGGCCCCGCCGATCACCGCCGCACCAAACAACGAGGTCATTATCTTTCGCGAAAAACGTGTCATCGTTTATCCTTCGAGTCGTGGCAACCGGGAGCTGCCGAAAGGTAAACCGTCGGAAACAAATCGGTCAAGCCCGACCGAATTTCAAACGAAACGCATCGGGATGTGCTACATACTTGCAACCCCTAAACTGAAGCAGGAGTAAACGATGTTCGACGATGACGACGAAAACGGTTTGCCAGGCTGGTTGATATTCCTGCTCATCTTCGTGGCGGGAAACATCCTTTTGTACTACACGACGGGACACATACTGATTCCGCTGAAATAACAAATTTCACGCCGAATCTTGTCTTGCATCGCCATCGAAATTTGTTACTCTCTTCGCATCCTTTCACTACATGGGAGCGTGCGATGTCCGACGATAGCGATGGGTCCGGCCTCAAAGGCATACTTATTTTCATTGCCATTTTCGGCGTGGGAAACGCGATTCTGTACTTCACGACGGGTATATTCTTCATCCCGCTCAAATAATCGGCTGGCTATGAACGACGCGGTTTCCCGGCGATACTGGGTGTGGCCGTGCCGACTGGGTGCTACGACCGCGCGCGAGATTCTGCGCGCCGCAAGTTTCGCGGAGCCGCTGGTGCGTGGCCTCCGCTGGGTGCCGCTCTCGATAGTGGCGGGTGCGTTCCCGATCTTGCTTGCGTATGCAATTCTCACGTCGTTTCATCAAACGCTGACGGGCCTGTTGTTGGTGCCATTGTTGTTGGCGTGCGTGGTGCAGGATCGCTGCGTGCGTGGCATCGCGATTATCGTGATGGCCATCGGCGTGCATTCTGCTATCGCGATTACACTGAGTGCGACCGACCCCGAACGCGCGGCGATCATTCTCAATGGCAGCACCCCGTATTGGGAGAAAACGCGACACTGGATACTTACCGGCGGCGACCCCGAATACCGTTGGCGATCGTGGCTACCCGCACACTTGCAACTCGCGGTTGGCGTGCCACTCACGGGCTATTTGTCGCTCGGTTCGATCCCGCTCGGCATCGGTATTCGCGAAGTCGACCTGATGAACTTCTATGTGGGCCGACTGATCGCCACGAGCAAACAGCCCGAAATCGCGCTGGCGTGCGGCTGGCATCCGTGGTCGATCGCACGCGGTCTCGGTTACGCCGTGCTGTTGTTCGAGGTCGTATCGTGGTCGCTATCGCGAATGACCCACACGCCACTTTCCACTCGCAGACGTAGGCAATTCCGCTGGGCAATCGGCTTGACGCTGGCCGTACTCGACGCCGCACTGAAACTCTGGCTCTCGCCATACATCCGCGATGCACTCTTCGCAAACTTGCGGTAAAAACCCTTCATAGCCCATGGTAGCATCCGGTTTTTTTAATTAGCCGCGACGCGCAGGCTTTGCGTAGCGGAGCGCGTAGACTTCACCCATTTTCAGACAATCGTCGAATAGGGGTGACGCGCACGCGCTCCGCTGCGAGGATTCCGCGTCGCGGCGAATTCCAACTGACAGACGTCAATAATACGTGTCGATTCGGGCGCGTTTGTCGGCGTAGCGGGCGGCGGTCATGACCTCGATGCTCTCGAACATCACGCGGCATTGCTCGTACCACGCGAACGCCCACCAGAGGTTGTACCCGACCACAATCAGCATCACCGGCAGGCCGAACCACGCGAGCAATAAGCGGTCGCCACCCGTTAGGCTGAAGCCGATAATCAGCGCAATTTCCAATACCACGCCGATGATAACCAGCCAGAAGATGCGATAGACGAACCGCAGCGCCAGGTGGCCCGCCTCGGGATCTTTCCCCTCGATGCAATAAGCGTTCGTGATGATGCCGATCAGCGAGAGTTTCGCGAATTCGAGCGCCGCCGCGAGCATCGGCCAGATCATCCAGGCGATGTTGCCGATCGCCGACGAGAACAAGATGTATGCGGGCAGGTGCGTAATGTAGCTGAGGTTGTTGAACAGCCCGCTGAGGATGAGCGAGCCGACAACCGCGTTGGAATCGGACGTAAAGTGGAAGCCCGTCGTGCTCATGTTGATCATTTCGCCGGCACCGCGAACGAGAATGAACGTGACGGCCGAGTGGGCCAGCATTACGCACATCCCCGCGACCGCCATCGGCCGCATCGCACGTGGTCCCATGCAACACCATGCGAAACCGGCAAATGTCAGCGGCCAGTGCAAACTCAAAACGAGCGTACACAGATAAAGCACCGGCAGAATGCCGCTCGGGCCGATCAGCGTCGAGACGAAAAAGAGCAAGAAGAAGATCGGCGTCAGTGCCGAGGCGACCGCACCGAACGCCATCAGCCTCATGCCCGTTTTGGCGGGTTGCAAGTACACGTCAATCGCGTCGAGTTTCCGCGCTTCCTTCTCCGAGTCGGTTTCGCGCCAGTTCTTCCGTGGCTTCTCTGGGTCGCCGTCATCGTCGTATTCTTCGTGATCTTCGATCGGCTTACCGCGAGTCGGGCGGTTCGCGGGTGGCGGTGCAGGGCGCGCGGTTGCCGGTGGCGGGCTGACGGGGGCAACCGGGCCGGCGGGTAGTCCGAATGGTAACGGGATCTGCGCGGGCGGCTTCGGCATGTTCGGGTTATCGACGCTCAGCACGGTTTTGCACTTCGGGCAGCGAACCATCTCCGCACCTTCCGGCAGTCGCAGCATCGACTGGCACGTCGGGCAAGTCACCATCATCGACATGCACATTCTCCGGTTCGCAATCGGGAAATCCGTTAACCTATCGTAACGTATGGTTAGCATTCCGAGACGCACAATTCTCCCGGTTCACTGAAGTATTAATTCCATCGCACGAGCCGAGAATCCGGCCTGGGAAACGCAAATCGACTGGGTAATTTTTACCGATTCCGATAGCCGTACGGCTTGCGTACTCTATGCTTTGGCGTCCGTCACCGAACCGGTGGCGATTCATACCTAACGCCCGCTTATTCTTCAATTTGGTCTGCAAAAATGGAACAATTATCGCCCCAAGTCATGCATCGCCTCGTGTTCACCGTCCTCATGCAGCACCTTCCGGAATCGCAAAGCGCCCCCGCATTGCACCTCCTGACCGAAGCGCTCAATCACAGTCAAAATCAGATTCGCGAACTCGCCGTTGTCGCCATCGCGGACTTGCCAATTCCGGCGGTCAAGCGCGTCGAATCGTTAACGGCGGCGCTCCGCGACGTATCGCCACGCGTCCGCCGTCGTGCTGCTCGTGCCATCGGCGACCAAGGCCATGCCGCCCTCGCCGCACTGCCAATTCTGATCTCCGGCCTGAAAGATCCGGACTCGAGCGTTCGCCGCGACTGTGCCGGTTCGCTCGGCCGATTAGGCCCCGCCGCTTACCCGTGCGTGCCGATGATTCTGCCGATGCTCTCGGACCTCGATGTCCGCACGCGCTCGGTTGTCGCCGTCACGCTGAAGCGGATCGGCCGCGCCGCCGTACCGGGCCTGCTTAACGGACTGATGTCGAACGACCCGGACATGCGCGGCCGTTGTATTACGCTGCTCAGCCAAATCGCCCCGGACGATGAACGCGTGGTCTTGGCACTGCAAGCCGTGCAGCACGATGACGATGCCGACGTCCGGGGTCGCATCGACGAAGCGATGCTGTCCGTTCGCACGCCAATGCCAACCGGAATGCCCAAGCGCACCGCTCTGCCACCCACAGACGTCAACACGCCCGCACCCATCGGCATCCGCGTTATCGCACACGCCCAACGCTAAAAAGCAAACACCGCAAAAGCCCACGGACGCGCATCCGTGGGCTTTTTGCGTGATTACGCCACGACGTTTGACTTGATTTGCATCACCCTCGCTCGCACCTGATCGGGCGTGGCAGTGCCAGTTGTGCCGAGTTGCTGGATCGTGATCGAAGCGACGAGGTTGCCGAACGCGGCGGCTTCGAGGTGCGTTGCGTCGCTGACCATCGCGCAGGCAATTCCCGCGCTGCCACTGTCGCCCGCCCCGCAAATATCGACTGGCCCCGTGACGGGATACGCCGGCGCGAGACTCGTTCCCCCCGATGGCAGCATTAGCACGATGCCACGTTCGCCTTGCGTGAAAAACACCGGTCGGCCAATCGTGGCGGCCAGCGAAGTCTCGCGTTGTGTCGCCTTCGCGAACTCGATGGCGTTCGGCTTCGCACAGACATTGCGGAAGTCGCCGATCCGCTCGCGACTGTCTGCCAAAATGAACACGTTACTGTGCTGTGCCGCAAGTTCCGCCACCCGCTCTCGCACTCGCCGCGTGACCGTACCGCAGTCGTTTTCGCTGACTTGATCGAGCACCAGTAGCGCATCGAATTGGGCAATCGCGGCGTCCAGACGCGCCAAAATCGCATCTTCGAGCGCAATCGAAGTGGGCGTGCGGTTCTTGATATCGAGCCGATTTAGCTCGTTTTGGCCGTACATCGGCTTGGTATACGTCGGCGTGCGCCGCGTTGGCGTCGTCACGATCCCGGCCATATCGACGCATGGCAACTGCATCAGACATTGCCGCAACTCGTACCCTTCGCCGTCGTCGCCAATAATCGCAATTGGCTCCAGCCGCCCCACACCGAGCGCGACGAGATTGTTCAACACCGTGCCGAGCGCACCGGGATACGTCCGCACGCCCGTCACCTGATACGCCGTCAGCCCCGTCTCGACGGAAGGCTCGTCGCGGGCCGGATCGATGTCCAGATAGCGATCGAGAAACAGGTCGCCCAGCAACCCGATCGTCTTGCCGGGTATGGTTTTCAGAATGCGGTCGACGAGTGCGGCGGTGAGCATGACGAGCCATTTCGGGAAGCAATCAAACGAATGCCTTCAATATATGGCCTTGCCCGAGGATCGCTTCGCGTACTTTCGTTGCGAATGCCAGCGCATGCGGGCTGTCGCCGTGGATGCAGATCGTTCGCACGCCGCGTTCGCGGATGAGCCAATCGAGTTGGGCGATTGCCTCGGCGGGGTCTACGATCTGGGCATTCGGTTCGCTACGCGGCACGAGCGAACCATCGGGGCGGTAACGGCGATCGACGAAGCCTTCGGCGAAGAACGGCATGCCCACATCGTTGGCGCAACGCTCCAACATCGACCCAGGCAACCCAACGAGCGGCAAGCGTAAACTCGCGCAGACCTCGACGAGTGGCTGCGCGACATCCGCATCGCGACAAGCCTGGTTATACCACGCGCCGTGCGGTTTCACATATTTCACGGACATCTGCAAATCATCGGCGTATTTGATTAGGTCGAGAATTTGTAGGAGCGCCATGTCGATGGATGCGTCTTCGGAATGTGACTGTTCGCGTCGGCCGAAGTGCGCACGATCTGGATACCCAGGGTGAGCACCGATGCTTAACTTCGCCCGTTTTGCCAACGCAATCGTTTCGCGCGAAATGGCTTCCGACCCCGCATATTGGCCGCAACAGATGTTCGCCGACGTGATAAGTGCCATCAGTGCGGCATCGTGGCCCGCACCTTCGCCGAGGTCTGCATTGAGGTCAATTTCCATCAGCGGATCCGTAAGGCACGGCACGAATCTTCGTAGGTGGCTTCGAGTTCGAGCGGCACCAGAAAATCTTTCGAGAGCCAGATCGGTAACGTCGGCATGACGCCGCCGATAGCAAGTTCGTGTTCCCATGCGACGAGCCGCCAACGCAGCCCCGATCGCTCTCCTCGGCATGTCGTCGCATAAATGAGGCTATTCGCAACCGCCGTCCGCGGAGCGCCGAGTTCGTCCAACAGTTCGCCGTACAGGTTCGGAATGCGGGTGGTCACTAGATCGACGATCGTCACGCACACGCCTTTTTTCAGCATCGCCTCGCACTTATTGACGAAGGTCTGTCGATTCTCGGGTCGATCTTTGTTTGAAGGGCTGACGATTTCAACCGCCGCCACGAGGCGGTATTCGTCTTGCGTGTAGATGCGCACTTCGTACTCGGAAGGCTCCGGAAATTCCGTTTCAAGCAAGACCGCCGGCTTCGCAGGTGCCCAAGTGGCGATGGCGAGCCCACCGCCAGAATCCGGCCCCGGTTGCCAGCCGCCCGATTCGCGTTCGTAAGCCGCGACATCGAGTTCCATCGCCGCTCCCAGATGAATCCCAGGGCTGGCGAAATACTCATCGGGCAAAAGAGAATTGAGTTGTTGAGTGATTATCACAGGCCACGTGCTGTGTAGCCGTTCCCACTTGAGAAGCGTCGAGTTCGTGTGAAAATGATCGCGGAGTGGCATGGCTCATCCTCGAGTGTTGCAAGGGACAGATCGGGCAATACAACTTTGCTAAAACACCCTTGGAGTATCCAAATGAAACTCATCCTTGCGATCATTAAGCCCGAGAAACTCGAAGCGGTCAAGGAGGCTCTGAACAAAGTCGAAGTCTTTCGCCTGACTGTGATCGACGTCCAAGGCTTCGGAAGGCAGAAAGGGCAATCGGAGATCTATCGCGGGCACGAACTCACGGTGAATATGTTGCGGAAAGTCCAACTGCAAATCGCGGTCAACGACGACTTCGTCGAACCGACTGTCAACGCGATTATGGAGGCGGCCCGCACGGGGCCGGAGGGACGCATCGGCGATGGCAAAATCTTCATTCTGCCACTCGAAGAGTGCCTCCGCATCCGCACTGGCGAACGCGGCCCCGAGGCAATCTGACATTACACCGAAGCGCGGGAATGCAAGCGTTCTTGTTTGATATGCTGCTTGCTAGGCACTTTAACTTTCTGCGCCAAACCGAGGATCGACAGTAAGCGAATCATCAGGTAACTGACATCGAGTTGCCACCAGAGCAACCCGTGGCGTGCGGAAGTCGGGAAGGCGTGGTGGCTGTTGTGCCAGCCTTCGCCGAGTGCCAGAATGCCAAAGACGATATTGTCGCGGCTTTCATCGCGGCTACGGTAGCGGC
>JAYSYI010000093.1:0-7147 GCA_043727665.1 Limnoglobus sp.
CTCGCCACCCCGGCCAAACACGCACGGGTCGCCACCCTTGAGGCGAACGACACACAGACCGTCGCGGGCACGGTTGACGAGGACATCGTTGATCGTTTCTTGAAGCGTCGAGCCGATGCAGTAACCGCGCTTGCCTGCGTAAACTCGCTCGGCGGTCAACGGCACTTCCCGTAAGAGATCGGGGTGAATGAGCGAATCGTAAACGAGCACATCCGCACGTTGCAGCAATCGCAAACCGCGAACGGTGATGAGGTCCGGACTGCCAGGGCCTGCCCCAACGAGATAGACCATGCCTTCAGGAGCCATGGAGAGTGGTGTCCTTACAAACGGTCGCATCACCATCCCATGTGGTGACGACGATACCCGAGCTTGACAAACGCAATTCGTGCGCCTCAAGCCGTTATCGAGTGCCATTTTTTAAGCAAAGCGTGGAAACTCACGTGAAACTAAGGTGAATCGGACAGGCGTGTCGGAAATGAAACGATGCAGCACGAGGTGCCAACGCTCAGAAACCGTGCCGCACTGCCACGAAATCAGGCAGCGGATCCGGCCAGCCCGCAGCGCAAGCAAAGGCAACCCACAACGACATCATCCTTCGCCAGCGCGTCGGGCGAACGGGTTCGTAGATTAGTCGGAGCATTATCGATCCGTTTCACGGAGGTTGTTGTGCTCGTTCGCCCGACTTCGTATTTTCGCGTCGCTCTCGGCGTGGTGACGCTCGCTTGCGGGGCGGTCATCACTTATGGCGAAGCGACCGACCCGAACGGTAGCCTTGTGCGGATCCTCATCTCGGTGGCCAGCATTGTCGGCCTCGCGATTTGGATGATGGCCGGCGCGTTCGGCCATCAATCGATCGACGACAACGTCCCGCCGCCGGACTTGCTCACCGATGCGCTCATCGGGCTAATACTCCTCGGTGGCATCGCCTATTTCGCCTTTGTGCGTGGCCCGAACCTGAAGGCGAATATTTTCGCCACGGCGCTCATCGGCCTCGGCCTGACGTCGGCCATTTGGGGGTTGGTGCTAATCGTGCGCTACTTCCTTTTCCGACACGCCCACGCAGCGCTCCACAAATTACCGAACACGTGGGAGATCGTGCGGGACCGCGAACGGCGGGTCGGCTACGACGGTTTGAGCCTTCCGCAGAAGGTCTATTTCGCGGTGACGGCACTCGACGACGAAGTCATGACGGGTGGGTTTCGACGCTACTTCGAAGGCCCGTACGGCAACCGCGCTGCCGAGGCGAGCGTGGCCCTTTCCATCATCGAAGCCACGAACCAAGCGAGCGTCGTACTCAAAGCGATTGCCGCATTCGGCCCGAGCGGCCCACCCAACGACGACACCGACCGACGCAACCAACTCGACGGACTCGCCGAGTTTTTGTTTCAAATGGACATCGAGTACCGCGACCACGTCCATGTCGTCCCTGGCCGATTGAACGATTACGCCCTCAGCCACGCAAAGCAATTCCAGCCCACACCCGACGACGACGAAACCGCGTGATGCAACGGTAGCTGCATTTCTCCTCTTGTGGCTAGGGTCTATGACCCCGATCTTGCTTATACCGGCTTCACAGAGGCCAGCTACATGTGCCCCAACCGGCCTCACAGAGGCCAGCTACATCAGAGAGTAGCTGTTGTTGGTACAATCTGCTGAGGAGGCCAGACTATGCCACTACGCGACCACTTTCGACCGCCCGTCAGCCGTCAGGTTTCTTGGGAGGAAATCCATTTCATGTGGCCGGGGGTAATTGTCCAGCAATTGAAGAAGTCACTTCCGCCCGGTTATGCGTCTGCACCGAACATCCATTCCGGTTCGCAGCACGAAATTGATATGCCTCACTACGTTCACGCGGATAGCGACATTCATGGCGGTGTCGCCACGGCGACTTGGATTGTGGCCGAACCGAGTGTAGCCGTCGAGACGGAGATTCCGGATTACGACGAGTACGAAGTTCGCATATACGATGCGACGCGCGACCGGACGCTGGTGGCGGCCATCGAACTGGTTAGCCCTGCAAACAAGGATCGGCCCGAGAAGCGGAACGCCTTCGTGGCGAAGTGCGCCGCCCTTTTGCAAAAGGGCGTGGCGGTCAGCATCGTGGACGTGGTGACGACACGGCAATTCAACTTGTACGCCGAACTGATGGCGTTTCTCGGTCATTCCGACCCGACGATGGGGGCCGTACCACCGCCACTGTATGCCGCGTCGTGCCGGTGGATTCCGAAAGGGAATCGCGCGATACTCGAAACCTGGTCGCACACGCTGACGGTCGGCCAACCGCTCCCGACGCTACCACTATGGCTAACGCCCGTTCGCGTCATCCCGCTGGATCTGGAACAAAGCTACGAAAAAGCCTGCGACGACCTGAGCGTTACATGAGGTGGATTTGAGATCGACCTGTTCACCGTGGCAATACTCGATGTGCTAACTGGCGATTTAACGTTTTTACGTGTAGAACGGTAATGCAACTGACTCTCCGGAGAAACGAAATGCAGTTCGACAGAATTACGCACGATCCCTCTGTGATGGGCGGGAAACCGTGTATTCGAGGCATAAGAATTACAGTCGGAACGATACTGGGACTGCTCGGTAGCGGTCGGACTCGCGAACGGATACTCGAAGCCTACCCCCACCTCGAACCAGAAGACCTGAACGAAGCGATCGCCTACGCAGCATGGCGAATGGAGTAGTAAACCTTTCGTGTTATAAAATTGTTCCGAGCGCAATACGATTCCGTTTCATTCGGCAAGATGCGCGATGAGATTTCGATACGCAGGATTTTTTAATGTCCCCGTTTAGCCGCGCCGCGTAGGCTTTGCGTAGCGAAGCGCGGGGCGCGAACAGTCGTAACCATCGTGCGAACATCCGACACTCGAGCCTGCGGTTCGCAATAAAACGGGGACAAAATCAATCGCTGTAGTTTTCGTCGTACTGGTGATACTCGGCGGTGTAGCCACCGTAGCCGCCGTAGCCCTCTTTCGCGCGGCCGCTGCCGTTGACTACGACACCGATGACTTTTGCGCCGAGTTGCGACAGCATATCGCGGGCACGTTCGGCGGTGGGGCGAGCTTTGTTGGACATGCGGAAAACGAGAATCACGCCGTCGGCACGTGGGGCGACCACCGAGGCATCGCTGACCGCGAGTAGCGGGGGCGTATCGAGAATGACGAAGTCGAAATCCGCACGCAGTTTCTCGATCGCCACCTGGAAACGCGGGCTGGTGAGCAGTTCCGCCGGGTTGCTGGGCTTCGGGCCGCTCGTCAAGATCGACAGATTCTCGATGCCACTCGGTCGCGTCGCCGCCGACGGTTCGCATTCGCCGAGGATCACCGAGACGAGGCCCGCACTCACATCCTTCAGTTGGAACAGACGTTCGATACGCGGACGGCGCAAGTCGCAATCGACGAGAATCACACGCCGCCCCGACTGCGCAATCGAGATCGCCAGGTTGGCCGCGAGCGTCGATTTACCATCGCCCTGATTGGGGCTGGTCACTTGAATCATCTGGTGCCCGGAGCCGTGCAGGTTGAAGAAGATCGCGGTGCGAACGCCACGATACGCTTCCGCTTCAGACGATTTCGGCCGTAATGCCGTAACGAGCGTTGGCTCGAGTGCGAGTTCCACCTCGGCGGGCAGGTTCATTCGCAGCGGCGGGATATGCCCGATCAGCGGCATTCCGAGCCGCTTGCGAATGTCGGCGGGCGAGCGGAAACTCTGGTCGCTGAGTTCGGAAAATGCCGCGAGAAGCACGCCGAACAGCAACCCCGCCACGATGCCCAACATGAGCGATTGCGATAGCCGCGGCGCAACCGGTGTGGCCTCCAACGTCGGCTCGTTGATGACCGACGCCTGGAAACCGCCCGCGCCGCGCGTCACTTCGATCTGGTTTTTCTGCGTCATCGCCTCGTCGATTCGCCGCTTGCGATCGACGACTTGTTGCTTCCAATATTCCGAATCGATCGACGGATTCGCCGCTTGGCTCAAGATCGATTTGTCGTCGTCGAGGCTCGCCGTCGTATATTTCAACTGCTGCTGAATCACCTTCCAACGGCCATCGAGTACGCGCTCGATGATCGACAGTTGATCGAGTTCCACACCGGCGGGGCGCGGGTTCGATTTCTGATTCAACTCGTTCAGGAACGCGATTTGCGCATCGATCGATTGAATCAGCGGGTGTTCGACGTTGTACTTTTTGAATAACTCCGCGCGGTCGAGTTGCAGTTTCCGCACGGCATTCTCGGTGTTTTCGAGGTCTTGCCGCGACAGGCCCAAACTGCGGACTTGCTCGCCGAGTTTCGCCAGCGTTTCGACGCGCGCCGCACGGTCCGGTGGGGTGCTGCGAATGAGTTCGACCTGGTTTCGCAGCCCGATCTCTTCGAGTTGCAACCCGCGAAGCGCTTCGGTTTCCTTGCTGACGCGGCCGCGTACCATGGCTAAGTCTTCAGGCGTGACCTTCCGCAACTTCGCTTCGGATTCGACGCGCCCCGTCTCGGCGATGTCCAGTTCCGTCTTGAACTGCTTGAGTTGCAACCCGAGCAAGTCGATTTTTTCCTGCGTGGCGGTGTCGTAAAGCGTCGAAAGCTCGGCCTGATACGTGGCAATGACCGCAGACAGAAGCTGTCGGCAATCGTCCGGGTGCGAGCCGCGGAACGCAAGGTTCAGCACGTTCGTGCCGCCTTCTCTCGCAGAGGTGTCTTTATCGCGAGCCACGGAAAGCAGGGCCGCGAGTACCTTGGCACGATCGCGTTCGTCGGTCGGGAACGGGTTGTTCAACCGCGACGAGTCGATGCGTTTCGCGGCGGCAATCAAAATGCGTTCTGAGCGTAGCAGCGTCACTTGCGTGGCGACGTAATCTTCAACGAAGCTCGACCGAGAATCGATGCCGACCGGGACATCGGAGCGTTTCTTGATGACCAACACTTGGGCTGTCGATTGGTAGATCGGCGCTCGCGTCGAAAATAGCAAGAAGCCGCCGATGGCCCCGAGAATTGCCCCGAGCAATAGCCACGGCCAACGCCGTTGGATCATCGCTAGAATGTTTGTGCCACCTGCTGTTTCCGGCAAATCGTCGCGTTCCGCTTCACTCACAATGTCGCCTCCCGGTGTCCGTGTTATTCTGGCAGGAAATGCCCGCGCGACAATCGGGAACCGCAATTACTCGCCGCTACGGAACGGCCATTTGCGGCCAACCCATGCGTAACCGGGCTTCGCGGCCCGCATTTTCTCCGGAGGCAGATGCGTTTCGCAACCTTGCAAGAAGTGCCCCACACCCGGCACCAGCGCCGAGACGCGGAACGATCCGCCACTCGAAAACTGCAGCAAAAACCAGAGATTCGTCCGCGAAAACTCGACCGATGCGACATCCCCCCACGGCACCACCCGGAGCGATTTCCACGGCGATCGGCACTCGACACCCGTCGGCGAAACCGCAACCGCGAACCGGTACGCTTCCAGAATCAGCAAGATTCCGACCAGCCCGAGGACGACGCCCCCGAGTATCGGTAGCGCCGCCAGCCGCGCCGTCGGCGGGGGGTTCACGAGTAGCCAGACGCACAATACGAGTTCCGCGCCGAAGAACGCAAACACCGCAAACGCACGCAACAACGCACCATGCCGCAGCGTCGTCGTGCCAGTAGCTGGGTCGTGCAGGTACGGCCGCCCCCGCCGCGCCATCACGAACAGCACCCCGACAAAACCAAGGCCGAACAACGCCATGATCGCAACAACCAAATACGGCATACGCACCACCGGAGAGAAGAGCGGAATCGCGTGGGGTTATGATAACAACTCAGGCGAGAATGCTGGCCGTTGTCAATTTTACCGCTTCTATTTGCCTAATCGTTAAAGTCGGCGTAACTTGTTCTCACATGAGTGATCGTTCGCGTGTCACACACCTCGGAGACTTCACATGTCATTTTGGAATCGCTATGCAACGGTGGGGGGAGGGGGCGCAAGTCGCTTAACCCGAAGTTACTGAGCCGACTTCGGCTCGAATCGCTCGATGGGCGAATCGTCCCGGACGCGATGCCGGTCATGGACCCCGCGATAATGCCAACGACGCAAACCAGCCCGAATACACCAGTGGCGAT
Source organism: Limnoglobus sp. (assembly GCA_043727665.1). Lineage (GTDB taxonomy): Bacteria > Planctomycetota > Planctomycetia > Gemmatales > Gemmataceae > Limnoglobus. The sequence goes on from JAYSYI010000093.1 coordinate 6,093, forward strand.
CCCACCGGCACCACAAGCCGCAATCGCACCCGTTACCAATGTTGCTGTCGTGCCGCTTGTGGATGATGCGGGCAACGCCACCGACGTTTACATGATTCTGGAACAAGCCGGCAACGCTTATACCATCACGTACTATGATGCCGTCGCCAATCAACTCTTCGCAGGTACTGACAGCACTACGCCCACCACGCCAGCAAACGCCCAACTCGACGCGATGATGTTGCAATACGGCACCCCTGGCGACATCAACACGCTGTTCATGGCAAACACACAGCCAGTGGTTGTCACACCACTCGCAGATCCACAAGCCACCGGCCCAGCCGTGACGCCAGCACAGACACCGCCAGTCATTGTGCTGCCGAGCGCGCGTCCGCCCGCACAACCACCAGTGTTTGTTGTTCCTATTCTTCCACCACAGGGCACGCAACCGAACACGCTGCCCAGATACGAACCTCGACCTGGAACAGGCACAAGGAATGGATGGAGTGGAGTCTGGGTCATCACACCTGGAGACGGATTGCTCCCAGAATCTAGGGTCGAAGGTTGGGTTTGGACTCCCCCACTGCCGATTGTTCCAGTCATGCCCCCAGTCGGTCAGAATCCGCCACAGTTCATCATGCCTCCTAATGTAACACTCCCTCAAAATCCTCAGACCCTCCCACGGACTCCGTACTTCCCACCAATCCCGCAGTTGCCACCTGGCACCATGCCAAGACCTAACAACCCATTTGAGAATCCACGACCGTCCAATCCAAACTATCCATTTGGACGAGGTAGCATTATTGGACCAAGCACGCCAACACCCGGTACGCCACCATTAATTCCAGGGCAAATGTCGCCGAGTGGACGTTAATCGTACGCCAAACGACTAGCAGTAAATTATTTTTGTTTACGGTCGTTCCCAAGGTGCGCCCGTAAACGCCAGAGAATAATACAAGTCATGTCAAGCAAGTTTTTCGTAACCGTTCACGCCTTGCTTGGGATTAGCGACGGTTTCTGAGCCGGGTCTTTGTTCGCGGCGAGGGCTTTTCGCAGGAAGTCGAGGATGTCGCGCG
>JAYSYI010000094.1:0-2301 GCA_043727665.1 Limnoglobus sp.
GCACTCGTCGGCGACGCCGTCGATAACGTCCCCGGCGTTCCCGGCGTCGGTCCGAAGACCGCGTCGAAATGGTTGCAACAATATGGCACGCTCGAAAACCTGATCGCGCACGCCGACGATGTCGGTGGAGCGAAGGTCAAGGAATCGCTGAAGGCATCGATCGCCAACGGCAACCTCGAAAAGAGCCGCACGCTCGTCAAACTCCGTACCGATGTCCCGATGACATTCGATTGGGACGGCTGGCGACGGCGCGACTGGGACGGCCCGCGATTGCTCGAACTCTACCAGGAATTCGGCTTCCGCGGCTTCGCCAACAAAGTACGTTCGACGCTTACCAAGAGCGGGGCGATCGAGAACAACAGATTACTCGACGCCATCGGGGAAGCTCCGCCAGTTGTTGCGCCATTCAAACCGAAGTCGTCGAAATGGCAGGGCGGCCCATCGCTGTTCGACCAAATCGAATTCGGCGAAGAAGCTCAGCCAGAACCAGAAAAGAAGCCCGATAACTGGCACGGTGACTATCGCCTAATCGATACACCCGAGTTACTAACGGACTTTCTGAAGTCGTTACAAAACCAGACCCGTTTCGCGATCGATCTCGAAACGACGGGCCTCGACCCGCTGCTTTGCGATATCGTCGGCTTCGCGCTTTCGTGGAAAGCGGGCGAAGCGTTTTACCTGCCGATTCGCGGCCCGAAAGGCGATGCGATCCTCGAAGCGGCATCGACCATCGCGGCACTGAAGCCGATCCTCGAAGACGTTCGCGTCGGCAAAATTAATCAGAACATCAAGTACGATCAACTCGTACTGCGCTCGCACGGCATCGACATTCTCGGCGTGGTCGGCGATACGATGATCGCGCATTATCTGTTGCACGCCGGGGAACGGACGCACAATCTCGATGAACTTTCGCGGACGTTTCTGAACCACGAACCGATTCCGATTCTCGACCTCATCGGTAAAGGCAAGAAGCAGATCAGTATGGCTGACGTGCCGACGGCGAAAGTGTGCGCCTATGCTGGGGAAGATGCCGACGTCGCGATTCGCCTCGCGGAAATCCTCGAACCGCAACTCGAAACCGCGAACCTGCGCACGCTTTACGACACGCTCGAAATCCCGCTCATCGACGTACTCGCCGAGATGGAGTTTCGCGGCGTCAAACTCGATTCCGAACTATTGGGCAAGCTCAGTATCGAGATGGCCGGGCAACTCGCGATCATCGAAGCGGACATTTATCTGCTCGCAAAACGGCCGTTCAACATCGCTTCGCCGAAGCAACTTCGTGAAGTGCTGTACAACGAGATGAAGTTGCCGATTAAGAAACGAACCGACACGACCGGCGACGCAAGTACCGATCAGGAATCGCTCGAACGCCTTGCCGCACTCGGTTACGAATTGCCCAAGAAGATGATCGAACATCGTCAGATTTCGAAGCTAAAAGGAACGTACGTCGACGCACTGCCGCTGTTGGTGAACCCGAAAACGGGCCGCGTTCACACGTCGTTCAATCAGACGGTCGCGGCGACGGGGCGACTGAGTTCGAGCGATCCGAACTTGCAGAACATCCCGATGCGAACCGACCAGGGCAAGCAGATCCGCCAGGCGTTTATCCCACCCGATGGCTGGTCGATACTGGCGGCGGATTACTCGCAGATCGAACTGCGGTTACTCGCGCACTTTTGCCAAGACGAGCCGCTTTGTGCGGCATTCGCGGCAGATCACGACATTCATACCATCGTAGCGGCAGAGATTTTCCGCGTCGGCGAAGCCGACGTATCCGGCGCACAACGTCGCATGGCCAAGGTCGTAAACTTCGGCGTCATCTACGGCATCAGTGCCATCGGACTGTCAGTCCGCCTCGGGATGTCGAAGCGAGAAGCGGCGCAGTTCATCGAGATGTATTTCGCACGATACCCGAAGGTGCTCGAATACCAAAATCGACTCCTTTCCGATGCACGCAAGAATGGCTTCGTGAAAACGATCCTCGGCCGCAAACGCACGTTCGACCCGTCGGCCATCCGCCCGCATTCGACGTATCACCAGCGAAATCAGGCCGAACGCGAAGCGATTAACATGGAGATTCAAGGTTCCGCAGCGGACCTGATGAAGTTCGCGATGCTCGCGGTCCATCGCAAAATGAAAGCGGATGGCTACCGTTCGAACATGCTGCTGAGCGTTCACGATGAACTCGTGTTCGAAGTCCCACCCGACGAACAATTTCGATTGGCAACGATGGTACGTGCCGAAATGGTGGGTGCGATGACGCTAAACGTACCGTTGAAAGTCGATGTCGCCGCTGGC
>JAYSYI010000095.1:0-7121 GCA_043727665.1 Limnoglobus sp.
CACGTCACCGCGTAAACGGGCCAGGGGAGCATGTGGTTCTAGCTGTCGCTCGACCCGGACTTGCCGAACACGAGCTTCGCCAAGGTCATGATCTTCACCACCGGCCCCGAGGCATGCGAGCGGCTGCGCGCGAAGATGCTGGGCGTCTTCAATGAGGGGCGCAAGTTTCCCCGAGCTGCGCGGGCGCGTGCTGCGCATCGACCTTGTGCCGCTAGTAGGGTTCCCCATGCAGTTCCGCGTGATCGGGCCTGACCCCGAGCGGGTGCGCGAGTAACCCCAAAAATGCGCGACCCGGCCACGCGTGACGTGCAACTCGACTAGGACGAGCGGGCGGAGTCGATCCGCTTAGCGGTGGACCAAGACCGGGCGTGCCTGCTGGGGGTGACCCCCTCGGCGATCAGTAAAGGGGTGCGAACCCTCGTGAGCGGCGTTCCGATCACGCAGTACCGCGAGGGCATCGAGTTGATCGACGCGGTGGCCCGCGGAGCGCCTGAAGCTCGACACGCTCCCCGATCTCACGCTCTCGACCGAGTCGGGCGCGGCGGTGCCCCTGGCCCAAGTCGCAAAGATGGTGCCGGGGTTCGAGGAGCCGATTTGTGGCAGCGCAACCGCGAGACTACCATCACCGTGCGCGCCGATGTGGTCGACGGCTTCCAGCCGCCCGATGTGATCGCCAAGCTGATGCCGAAGGTGAAAGAGCTTCAGGCCGAGTTGCTACCCGGCTACCGCGTTAACGTCGGCGGCTCGGTCGAGGAAAGCGGCAAGGCCAACGCCGCGATCGCCCGCGTAGTTCCGCTGGTACTGACTATGCTGACACTGCTCATGATCCAGCTACAGAACTTCCGCCGGGTCTTTTTGGTATTCACCATCGCGCACCTGGCCCTCATCGGCGTGTCGGCCCGGCGTTCGGGTTCGTCGCACTGCTAGGGCTGATCTCGCTCGTGCAGCGATGGACAAGAACGCTTCACTACCGTCCCGGTTTTCGACGGATAAGGGACGGACTTATTTTGCAGTCGAGTTGCCGGTGCATCCGCACTTGCCGGAGTGGGTTACAAGTCCAGGAATTGAACGACATTGATCGACTTCGCAAAGTGACCGTTACTCCAATCCCGTGGCGATGTCGCCTTCGCGTTTGCCGGTGAGTAGGGACTTCACAGCAGCGTTCATTTGCAGTTCCGCGAGCGGTGCGGTCACTTGTCCGAATTCATCGACGGCGCGTTGCAGTCGCTCGACATCGTCGCCGCTCATCGCGGTTCGCAGAGCATCGATTACTGCGATAACGCCCACTCGCTCATTTGCCGGGAACGCATCGCCGACGAGGGCGAGGGCTTTCTCCGCGTGTTTTAAATCGGATTCGGCTTTGTTCTTCAACTCGATGAATCGCCTTGCACGGAAGTCCGAATGCGCGTGTTCGACGCTTTCGAGAACGAGTGTTTCGACTTCGTCTTGCGACAGGCCATGTGCCGCCTTCACTTCGACGGAAGCCTGCTGCCCGCTACGTTGTTCCTTCGCGGTCACGGTCAACATGCCGTTGGCGTCGACGAGGAATGTGACATCGACTTGCGCCATTTGCGCGAGCATCTGCGGAATGCCAGCGAGTTTGAACTGGCCGAGCAAGCGGCAGTCTTTCGTCAGTTCGCGTTCCCCCTGATAGATGTTGACGATAATCGCGGTCTGATTGTCCGCAGCGGTCGTGTACCGCGTCGTTTCGCGGCACGGCACCGTCGTGTTCCGGTGGATGAGCTTATCGACGACTCCACCGAGCGTTTCGATACCGAGCGAAAGCGGTACGACATCGAGTAACAGCATGTTGCGTCGGCCGCTCGTCAGGATGTCCGCCTGCACGGCGGCTCCCATTGCGACGACTTCATCGGGGTTCAACTCCGAGTGCGGAGTCCGGCCAAAAAATTCGCCGACACGTAGCCGAACGTACGGGATTCGCGTCGATCCGCCGACGAGCACGACTTCATCGATTTGCTTCGTCGTCAGTTGCGCATCGCGTAACGCCAACCGGCATTTTTCGAGCGAACGATCGATGTGCGGTTTGAGTAACGCCTCGAATTCGCTTCGGGTAAATGTCCGAGTGTACTGCTTCAGCGGCAAATCGAATGTTGCCATTTCGCTACTGGACAAGGCGATTTTGAGTTTCTCGGAGGCATCGCGGAGGTGTTGGAGTAACTCGGGTTCGCGGTTCGAAAGTTCGATTTTCAACTCGGATGCCACGACTTCGGCGATGGCCCGGTCGAAGTCGTCGCCGCCGAGGTAGGTGTCGCCGTTAGTGCTAAGCACTTTGAAGACGCCATCGGATAGCGCGAGAATCGAGCAATCGAACGTACCGCCACCGAGGTCGTAAACCGCCACGGTGCCGGTCGTTTTCGTGTGCAGTCCGTACGCCAAAGCGGCGGCGGTCGGTTCGTTGACGATGCGCAGAACGTCGAGGCCGGCAATGCGGCCCGCATCGCGCGTCGCCTGCCGTTGAGCATCGTCGAAGTACGCGGGTACGGTAATCACCGCCTTCGTGGGGTTGCCCGCCCGCTTGCGGATTTCCTTGAGAATGATCGCCGAGAGTTCTTCGGGTGTGTGTTCCTTGCCAGCGATCGAAACGCGAAGGACTTTGCGCCCGCCTTCGACTTCGCGTTCGACAATCTGGTGCGGGATATGCTTCAGTTGCCCCGCGAGGTCGGCGAGTGTGCGGCCCATCAGGCGTTTCACGCTGAAGATCGTGTGCGTCGGATCGGCGAGCGCCCGCTCCTTCGCGGCGGTGCCAACGAGCACGGTGCCATCGTCGTGAAAGCTGACGCAACTCGGCACGAGGGCCGTGCCCGCTTCATCGCGAACGACGACCGGCAGCCCATTCTTGACGTAGGCCGCCAAGCTGTAAGTCGTGCCGAGATCGATCCCAACCACTTTCGATTCGCTCATGATTGTGCGTCGCACTGCCTGGAGGAACGTATACTTTATCGCTATCCCTCATCTTAGTTAAACCGTAGACTGAAGGGCAAAGCCGCCCCCCACGATCGAGACGAAACATGTGTCGCTCCCTGCCGTACGCGATGCTGATTGCGATCCTTTTGACGGGATGTTCCAGCGAGAAAGCGATTCCGCCAGCCGCTAAAGACGATGCAACTAAGCCCGAAACAGCGTTCGGCCCGGATTGGTTTCGCGATGTGACCGCCGAGGCCGGTGTCGATTTCACTTACAAGAATGGCGAAGAAGCAAACCATTTTGCGATTATCGAATCGCTCGGCGGCGGCGTGGCGCTGTTCGATTTCGACAACGATGGCCTACTCGACATCTTCTTCCCCGGAGGCGGTTTTTACGAGGGTAAAGTCGTTCGTGGCCACCCGTGCCGTTTGTACAAGAACCTCGGCGGGATGAAGTTCAAAGACGTCACCGCTGAGGTCGGACTCACCGGAAACTGGCAATATTCCCACGGCGCAGCGGCATTTGACTATGACAACGATGGCTACCTCGATCTCCTCGTTACCGGCTACAACCGACTAATTTTGTGGCACAACGAACCCGATGGCAACGGTTCGCGACGGTTCGTGGAAGTCACGAAAAAAGCGGGGCTGAACGATACGCTTTGGAGTACGAGTGCCGCGTGGGGCGACCTCGATGGCGATGGCTATGCCGACATTTACGTGGCCCACTACGGCGACTGGGGCTTCGACACGAACAATCCCGAATGCAATTACGACGGCAAAACGCGGGACGTCTGCCAGCCACGGAAATTCAAGCAATTACCGCACAGCGTCTACCGCAACAATCGCGATGGCACCTTCACGGACATCACCGCAAAGCTGAAATTACGCACCGATGGCAAAGGAATCGGCGTGATCCTTTTCGATGCGAACGGCGACGGCAAGCCCGACATTTACGTTGCAAACGACACCGACGATAACTTCCTGTACATCAATCGCACGAAGCCGGGAGGCGAAATTACGCTCGAAGAACTCGGCATGAATGCGAGTGTGGCCCGCGACGATCGCGCGACGCAAAACGGCAGCATGGGTCTCGATATTGCCGACTACGATCGCGGCGGACGGCCTTCGATTTTCGTAACGAACTACGAGCAAGAACTGCCTGCACTTTACAAGAATCGTTGCGAAGGCGATCGGGTCTCGTTTAACTATGCGACCACCTCGGCGGGCATCGGCGTGATCGGTGCAATCTACGTCAGTTGGGGCACCGGCTTTGCGGACTTCGACCACGATGGCTGGGAAGATCTGTTCATCGCGAACGGGCACGCCATCCGCTTCCCCGTCGCGAAGTTTGGCCGACAACAACAGCCCGTCTTACTAAGGAACAACGCGGGCAAGTTCGCGCCGATTACCGAACAGGGCGGAAAATACTTCCAGGACAAGCACAATGCACGCGGTGCGGCACTCGGCGACCTCAACAACGATGGCAAAACGGACATCGTGTTCAGCCACCTGAACGAACCGGTCGTCATCGCGCAAAACGTCTCGCCCGCTGGCAATCATTGGCTCGGCATCGAGTTGGTGGGGGCGAAGAATCGCAATCTCGTCGGTGCGAAGATCAGTGTAGAGTCGGCGAATGGCACGCAGCATCGGTTCGTGAAGGGCGGTGCGAGTTACGGTTCCACTAACGATTCGAGGCACATTGTCGGCCTCGGTACCACGAGTGCGATTAGCAAAGTGATCGTGCAATGGCCATCGGGTGCAAAGCAGGAATGGACCGACTTACCCATCGACGGCTATTCGCGATTAACTGAAGGCGAAGCCAAGGCCACACAACGAGCGCGAAAATAAATCAATGCCCGCGACGAATGTCCGAGGGCGGGTAACGCACCTCGATGCGGTAGACTTTCTTCACGCGGCAACAAATTTCCCACGTGACCGGATCGACGCGCTCGGGGACTTCGACGCGGTGGATGTCGACCATCGCGTGGAAGCCACGCTCCCAGAGAATGTCGATGACCATACGCAGTGCCAAAGGGTCGTCGAGCAGGCACTCTTCGCTGTTGATTTGCGCGTGGCCGGACATTGCGTGTGCGTGAACGATCGGGATGATCTTGCTTTCAATCAGCTTCACCACGTTGCGGAAAGTATCTTCGTGGAGTTCGACGTATTCTTCGAGCCGCGTCACGAGTTCTTGTCGCGCGTGTATCCCCAGTTTAGTCGCCACGGGGATGCTGCGAATGAGGTCGAACACTTCCGGGCTGAGTTCGAGCGAACTCTGGTACGCAAATTCGCGCAGAATGTTCCGCTGCACTTCCGGCAGGTCGCCTTCGGCATTGATGAAGTGGAAGTGGAAGATCTTGCGTAGCGACTGCAACGCGTCGAAGTTCGTTTCCTTGAACACCTTGTAACGCTTGCGGCAAAGCTGTTCGTCGAAGTCGGTGACGCGCTCTTCGCGTTCCTCGCCGATGCCGGTTTCGCGCACTTGGCGGTTATGCTCGCGGATCTGTTGCCCGCGCGATAGCTGACGCCGCACGCTGACATCTTCCGAAACGAACAATAAGCTAATGCGGAACATCGGCTTGCGTAACACGCGCGAATGCTCACCGGCACGATGCTCCACATGGAGTTCGAGCATCGCATTATAGAACATTTTGAGGCATTCGACTTGCACCTTCGTGCGCGGAAAGCCATCGACGATGACGCCATCGTGATACTCCGGGTCGAGCAGTTCTTCCAGCAGCAAGCCGATGACTTCGCGGTCGCCGACCATCTGCCCGGAGTTCTTGATCGCGAGTGCCGAGGGGGCGGTGAGGAGCGCGCTGATAACGATGGGGGGCGCGGTAATATCGCGTGCCTCAGCAATGAAAGCCGCATTCGTGCCCTTCCCCGCTCCAGGCGCGCCGCCAAGCCAGATAAACTCACGCGGGAACTTCAGGTTGTCGCGGCCAAAACGTTCCTGAAGATCGACCCAGATCGCGGAAAAGATCAGGGAGGCGTCTTTAATTTCGAGGTCTGTGCTCGGTAGCATCGGCGGCATCGGCGGCTTGGTCGCGATCGCTTCACTCATGACAATTCTCCGAGATACGAAACTCCGTACGCTCGTTGTACGCGACGAAACGATTCTAGATCCACTTCTTCCAGCGGAATGCCGCGAGCGAGACGACGACGGTGGCGGCCATCAGCGAGAGCGCGAACGGGTAGCCGTACGCCCATTTGAGTTCGGGCATGTGCTCGAAATTCATGCCATAGATTCCTGCAATCAGCGTGCAAACGGCCCCGATCAGCGAAATGACTGTGAGCGCCTTCATGACCTCGTTGAGGCGATTCGACGCCGCCGCGAGGTGCGTCTGCATCAGGTCGCTGACCATTTCGCGTGCGCCTTCGATCAGTTCGGTGTAGCGCACCAAGTGATCGTACACGTTGCGATAATAGACGATTTCGTGCGATTTCACCAAATCGAATTCGCCCCGTACGAGGCGTGCCAGCACTTCGCGTTCGAGGATCAGCGTCTTGCGGAGGAACACGACTTGCCGCTTCAACCGCAGTAGCGTTTTGAGAATCTGCGGCGAGGGCTTCGCGAAAAGCTTGATTTCGATGCGGTCGAGTTGTTCACCGAACCGTTCGACAACGGGTGCGTATTCGTCGACCATTTCATCGAGAACGAGGTGAAAGAGATAATCCGGCCCGCGGCCCGTTGTCTCGGCACGGCGACCGACATAACCACGCACTTGATTGACACACGGGAGTTCGTCGTAATGGTGCGTAATCAGGATGTTATGCGTGAGGATGCCGTTGAGTTGCGGTCGAATCCAGTTGGAACGAATCTTGCGCTTCTTTGTTTCGTTGCACTCCGTCACCTCGGCCGCGGTCGGCTTGTCGGGGTTGCACACTTCCATCGGCAACGGGTTCGCGACGACGTACAGATACGCCGGGAATTCCTCGACCTTTGGCAGGTGGGCCATGCCGTCTTCGAGGCGTCGCGGACGGGTGATGTCTTCGAGTGTGAGCGGGTGAACGGGGAGGAAGTCGCGAAAAACGTGGGCTTCTTCTTCGGGCGTCGGGTTTTCAAGATCGATCCAAATCGTCATACCATCGGGAACGTCGGTCGAATGTTTTGGCAGATCGATGGGGAGCGGGCAGCTCGATGTGCTCGTCGCGGAGTCCCAGTGGTAGATGCGGATCATGGAAATTACT
>JAYSYI010000096.1:0-7105 GCA_043727665.1 Limnoglobus sp.
CTTTGTCGAACATCCCGGCCAGCGATACCATTTCGTCTTTCTGTGCGGCCTTCGAAAGTGCCCGCGTTTCGTTGCGTAAATCGACCGCGAGTTCGGACAGCTTCGTGATTTTATCCTTCGGGCCGGTCAACGCGGCGAGGTCAGTGTTATACCGTACGACCTTTTTGAGGAGATCGTGCCGCATCGCTTCGGGTTCGAGCACCGGCAGCTTTTTCGCGGGAACGACCGACCAGATGCCGAGCGAAACCACAATCGCGGCGGCCACCGCCAAGAGCGGGCGCAGCGGGATTCGCGACAGCAGTTCTTTCAGTGAAACCGATGAGCGGAACAGCGGCGCAGGCACGCTTTGAATGACGGGGCCGGCCATGACGATATGTGCGAGGAATGCCGCCTTCACTTCGGGCAAATACGCGGGAACGACGATCGCAGCAATTTCGGCATCGAGTTCGACGGCACGTGCGGCAAATGGCGCACAGCGTTCGCACTGTTCGCAGTGGTCGCGAATGTCACCCGTTGCCGACATTGGGTCGGGCAGTGCGAGTAATCGGTTTTGAACGGCTTCGCATGTCATGGTTCGGTCATTCCGGTTTCGCGGCAGGTGGGATTAAGTCTGGCGAAAGCACTTTCATCAGCTTCTGCCGGGCTTTGAACACTCGCCAGCGGGCGGTCTCTTCGGTCGTTTTGACGATCGCCGCAATCTCGCGATAGGAAAGTCCTTCTTGGGTATGTAACAGCAACGCCGCACGAAAATCAGCGGGTAAGTTATCTACGGCGGCTTGTACCAACACGACGGCTTCGCGGTCTGCGACGCGGTCGAACGTTCCGGAACTCGCGGGGTCAGCTGCATCGTCGGGCAGCGGGTGTTTCGTGCGTTTCTCGGACCGTTTCAGGTTCACGAAGTTATTGTGACCGATGCGGAACAACCACGCGCGGAAGTTACTTCCCGTGCGGAACGAGCCGATGGCCGCGAGTGCCTTCATGAACGATTCTTGCACGAGGTCTTCGGCCTGGTGTCGGTCGCGCGTCAGTTGGTACAGCCAACGGTAGAGGCGGTCCCAGTAGCGTTCGACCAGTTTCGCACTCGCGCTGCGGTCGCCATTTTGGGCGGCCAGAATCCATTCGGACTCTTCGTCGGTCGGTCGTTCGTCCAGTTCTTGGGACACGCGGGCCAGCGGGGTGAGGGGTCCGGGTTCATCGGGCAATAGCAAAGATACCCCCAAACGGCAGGGTTCGTCCAGTAATCTTGCCAAGGCTCGTGCGGGAACCCGTCCATTCATACCGTAGAAACGCAACCGGAACCCCCGCGTTGGCGCAAGATCTGGGTTTCCTCCATCCGGGCGCAAGTTCGAAGAACGTGCCATCGTCGGCATTCTCGACGTATCAACGGGATTTCTGTCCAATGTACTTAATGCCGTTCGCCTAAAAGTGGCATTTTGGGGCCTTAAAATCACCAAAAAACTGGTTTTTGAACTTCTGCAATTGAGACTTCAGTCGATTATGAGAGCGCGAAAACGGGCTGGAACAAAAATCGAGGGGCCGAATGACGCGACTTCGGGCAGTTCGTAAATTGCCTGTTGAACCCTGTTTCCGGATGCGGTGGCTTGAGATACGATGTCGCGAATTTCTTCGATTCTCATCACGGGTGCATCGGGCGAGATTGGGCATAGCCTGATCGAACGGCTGGCGGCGGGGCCGCAACCGGTGATTACGCTCGACCTGAACGCGCTCGCACCCGAGTATGGCAAGAAGGTTCGCAAGGAGTTCATCGGTTCGATATTGGACAATTCGCTGCTCGAACGCATCCACGCCGAATATGAGATCGACCGCGTTTACCACCTTGCCGCATTGCTCTCGACGCGCAGCGAATTCTCCCCCGCACTCGCGCACAAAGTCAACGTCGAAGGCACGCTGAACCTGCTGGAGTTCGCGCAGAAGGCGGGCGAATCGCACGGGCGGCCCGTCGTGTTTTTCTATCCGTCGAGCATTGCCGCATACGGCCTTGCGGATGTTCAAATGAAACTCGCGGTGGGCAAAGTCCGGGAAGACGATCACCTGCACCCGACGACGATGTACGGCGCGAACAAGCTGTATTGCGAACACCTCGGGCGCTACTATGGGCGGCATTACAAGCAACTTTCAGCGAATGCGCTCGGGAAGATCGACTTCCGCTGCATCCGCTTTCCCGGCCTGATCTCGGCGATTACCGCACCGTCGGGTGGCACGTCGGACTTTGTACCCGAGATGATTCACGCCGCCGCGAGAGGCGAACCGTACGCCTGTTTCGTTCGCCCCGATACGCGGATTCCGTTCATGGCGATGCCCGATGCCGTGACCGCGATTCAGCACCTCATGGACGCACCAAAGGCGCAGTTGCAGCGCGTCGTGTACAACATCGGGGCATTTGCGCCGTCGGCAGAGGAAGTCCGCATCGTGGTGATGCGTGCGTTTCCCGGTGCCAAAATCACGTGGGAAGTCGACGCGAAACGGCAGGGTATCGTCGATAGTTGGCCGGCCGATGTCGACGATAGTGCTGCCCGCCACGATTGGGGCCACGCGCCGCGTTACGGCTTCGATGCCGCATTCGGCGAATACCTCATCCCCACGATCCGCAATCGCTACGCCTAACCGGACGCATTATGCCCAGTCTTCAATCGGTGATGAACGCGATCCCCGGCGGTAGTCGCATCTACTATTCCGCACGCTGGCTACGCCGATTGCTAGGGCTATGGCGCGACCCGAATCGGCAGTTCCTCGCGTACCCGCCCGGCCACTTTTGCTCGCCGCTACCGAATGTGGACGAACTCCGGCGCGACCACCCACGATTGAGCGACACCACAACCGCAAGTTTGCCCGGAATCGACCTGAACGTCGCCGAGCAACTCGAACGCCTCGCGTCGTTTCGGCGATTATTCACGGAGCAACGCTTCCCGGAAAACCAGACGCCCGGGCAGCGATACTCGTTCGAGAATGCGTTTTTCACGTACTCCGACGCGCTGTTTCTGTATGCGATGCTGCGCGATCTGCGGCCGAAGCGCGTCGTGGAAATCGGCTCGGGGTTCTCGTCGGCACTGATGCTCGATGTGCGCGATCAGTTCCTCGAATGCAAGCCGGAACTGACGTTCGTCGAGCCATATCCGACGCGGTTGAATACGCTACTCACCCCCGCAGACCGCCAGACGTGTACGGTGCGGGAACAGCGCGTGCAGGATGTGCCATTCGAGCGATTCGACGCACTGGAAGCGAACGACATTCTGTTCATCGACTCCTCGCACGTGTCGAAAATCGGCTCCGATGTCAACCACCTGTTCTTCGAGATCCTACCGCGACTGCGCTCCGGTGTGGTCGTACACATTCACGATATCTTCTGGCCGTTCGAGTACCCACGTAGCTGGTACGACCTCGGCTGGGCCTGGAACGAAACGTACCTGCTACGGGCCATGTTGCAGGGCCATCGCGACTGGAAAATCCTGCTGTACAGTTCGTATCTGGAAGCGCATCACGCTACGGAATTGGCGAGCGCCAGCCCGCTGCTAATGTCCCGCGCAAAAGCCACCCCCACCACCGGCGGCAGCAGCATCTGGCTACGGAAAATGTGAAGAACAAGAGTTTTATATTTTTGAGACTGAACTTGGTCGCTTTTGCGGTGGTGAACATGCCAATGTGGGTTCCCCTCGTTAGTTGCGCCATTCTCATGTAGGGGCACCCCTTGTGTGAGCCGGTTCCTATGCCAGCACCCACAAGGGGTGCCCCTACGAAATCACTACAGGACGTGGATCGCCTGCATTTCAAGAGAGAAATGTTCGAACTGTAAAATAACGCAACTTCAAAACGCGCGTAGGAGACGAGTCGGACGCAGGGCGTCGCTCACCGCCCAGAAAGCGAGCCAACCTGCTGAACGAATTTGAGATGGCGAATAGTCTTACCTGTCAATCTCACCCATGACGACATCGAAACTGCCAAGGATGGCGGGGATGTCGCCGACGAGGCAACCGCGGCAGAGTTCTTCGACGACGCTGAGGTTCGAGAAGCAACCCGAGCGGGCGCGGACCCGCAATGGCACCGCTTCCTTGCTCGGCCGGCCGACGATGTAAAAGCCCATCTGCCCACGCGGACACTCGGTTTCGAGGTAACATTCGCCTGGCGTCAGCGTGCGTGGCGGTTCGATCCGGTGCGAACCGGTGGCTTGCGGGTACTTCTCCATCGCCTGTTCGCAGATGCGTATACTCTCGACGACTTCCAACATTCGCACGTAGAACCGGTGCCAGCAATCGCCGATGATCGCACCCGGCGGGGCGCGGTCGAACGGTGGCAAGGGCACGTCGAATGTGTAGTTTTCGTACCCGGAATACGGCTCCGTTTTGCGTAAGTCCCAGTGCGGGTCGCCTTTCGTTCGGTCGAGCGAAGCCCGCAACACGGGGCCGCTGCAACCGTAGTTGATGGCCATGTCGCGACCGAGTACGCCAACGCCCGCTGTACGTTTTGCAAAGATGTGATTGTCCGTCAGCATCGCGTGATATTCCGGGATGCGCGGCTTGAAGTATTCGAGGAACTTGCGACAGCGTCCGAGCCAACCATCGGGCAAATCGTCGTGGGCACCACCAACCGTGAGGTAACTATAAGTGAGCCGCGCACCACATGCATCTTCGAATAAATCGAGTATCTGTTCGCGCTCGCGAAACGCATACAGAAACGGGCTAAAACTGCCGAGGTCGAGGCCATACGCGCCCATGCCAACGAGGTGCGAAGCGATGCGGTTCAACTCGCAGATTAATACGCGCAATACTTGTGCTTTTTCTGGTATCATCATCCCGCACAGTTTTTCGACGGTCAACGAATACCCGAGATTCATATTCATCGCGGCAAGATAATCCATTCGGTCCGTGTAGGGGATGAACTGCAACACCGTGACATTTTCGCCAATTTTCTCCGCACAGCGATGCAAATAGCCGAGGTGCGGTACGACATCGCGAACGACTTCGCCATCAGTACGAAGCACCAACCGCAACACGCCATGCGTGCTCGGATGTTGCGGCCCCATATTGATGAGCATCTCATCGGTGCGAACATCAAACTCGATCGTTTCCGTCGGCATGGATGAACCTTTTAGATTATGGATGGATACCGACACGCGTACGAATCGCGGACAGCAAGTCGATGATGTCGGGTGGCACGCGGTCGTTCGCGGCTTGCCATGAGCCAACGCTCTTCGCGAAGTCGTTGTCGGGATTACCAGGTTTCTGTGGTGGCTGATACGTGTAGGCTCGAAGTTGGCGAAAAATTTCTTTGCCAGAGAATTTCGCAATCCAGGCATCGGTTAGCAAATCGGTTTGAAACTGGGCAATCGCTTCGTCGATCCGCTTCGAAGTTTCAACGACGGTTAATGAAGATGTCAACCGGGATGCGACTTGCTGAAACCAAGCCGACATCACGATATGGTTAACCGCAGTAGAGGCATCCGTGATATCGATGAGATTTGGCGATCCCAAAAAACCGTCCGTTGCTTCGCATCGAAGAGTGTTAAGAGTATGACGACAAGCCAGCCACGCGGGTTGTAAATTTGCGAGCCGTTGCATTTCTGTCGTCACATCTGAGCGGCTTCGATTTCTCGTATTGAATGGGGATGACGTGAATGCATAGGCATCCAGTAGATAGTTCTCGATCTCATGCCGTGGCAAATAGAAATTGTCAGCGGTGTTCCATTTCTCGCGATTCGAGCGACCGAAATCGCGATCGAGTATTCCAAAAACGTGCCCGATATTCAGTCGCCGTGTCTCGAGTATGAGTTGCTGGATGTGTTTGTTTCCACCCGCGACAATAAATGCCACATCGGGCGTTCTTTTCCATGCCTCTTGTAGGTAATCTCGCGTGCAAGTGTCTTCCACCCACAATACGATTCGAGCCGCCTTGTAGATAGAATCGAGGTGGGCAGCATCGATCATACGGAAACCAACACTTTCTCTGTGGCCTTCCACATCTGCGCTCGCGGATCATTTTCCGGGACGAGAAAGTGTCGCTGATATGTGTAGACGGAATCGTAAATCTGCGGCGAATGCGTGGCCACGATGAATTGCGCCTGTGGCAGGAATCTCTGCAATTCACCAAGCAGAATCGAGTGCCACTGCGGGTCGAGATGCAGTTCGGGTTCGTCGATAAAAATAATAGCTGGGTCGTGCCGCAACACTATTAAAGTCCCAAACAACGTGAACAGTTCCAGCTGACCGGCACTTAGCGAATCGATCGGTACACGAGAGCCAAGACGATCGACGAGAAAGACATCGAAACCACGATTCGGATTTTTGCTGACAGGCTCGGTCGAAAAGGATTGTTTCGAGTTCGGATAGAACTTAGACCACATTTCGTTCAGTGGTGCAATTATCTGATCGTATTGGAGGAAATTACTATTTTTTACACCACCCATCGATTCAAAAGTCTTTGTGTCCAACAAAGTTTGTTTGATGCTGTGCAACCGTTGGTTTTCGAGAGAGTTAAGAATCGGGTCGGCATTCTCATTGATATCCTTGCTGCCTAGCGAAACCGACAAGGAGCCGACGAGCTTCTGAACTCGTCGGGAAGAGATATAGAATGCGCTAACTTTCAAATCACGTGGAACAGAAGGTAGTCGAAATGCTTCGAACGGAAAAACATTCTCGTATGAAAGTTCCACAGTTTGATTCGGAGTTGCCAAATTTAAGGAAATCGCAAAGTGGCGAGTTCCTTTCCTTACAGATTCGATTCCGAGTCGTCGTGCCGCAGCCTCAGTGTCTCCCTCGGGAATGATCGGATTCCAGCCCTGAACGAGTGAATAGCATGCTTCCAGCACGGCCGTTTTGCCGCTGCCGTTTGGGCCGCCGATTACGATGATGTCGCTCGGGTGGCCTTGCGGATCTGTGAAGTCGAGTTCCAGTTTGTCGATGCAACGAAAGTTCTCGATCTTCACCGAGCGGATACCGTGCGTCAATTTAGACATCGCTCGTCTCCTATCGCACTACCGGTTTGGGGAAGTTCAGCTTGACGCGATCCTTCACGGTGTTCGGCGTCTCATCGGGCGGTTGTTCGTACGGCAACGACTTCAAAAACGAAACGAGATCGTCGAGTTCGGCGGGCT
>JAYSYI010000097.1:0-7090 GCA_043727665.1 Limnoglobus sp.
ACGGAAGGCCGGCCCCGGCCGCAACCCGTCGGCGAAGTACGAAGTGAATCCCGCCGCATGGCACGACGAACCCCCCGCGCAGAATCCGCACTATACGCAGAATTCCATCGCATCGACCGCGGACGGCCATTCTGCGGAAAGTGCGGAAAGTGCGCTGACCCCTGTGCGTTCACACGACGAATTTTCCCGGGATGAAACCCCGTCGGATAGTCTCTTCCGCGACCCGCCTCGAGGCTTGCCCGATTGAGTTCGCTCCCGTCCGACCTGGCGCGATTGTGTCGCGTCGGGTATACTCCAGACCTCGTCTATTCTAAAGGGGATTCGATCATGGCTTCGATCTCGAAAGACTCCAACGGGAATCGCACGGTCCAATTCGTCGGTGCCGACGGCAAACGTCGGTCGATCCGCCTCGGCAAGGTCAATGCGAAGAGTGCCGAAAGTTGGAAATGGAAGATCGAACATCTGGCGAACGCCGTGGCAAGTCGGATTCCCCTCGATTCCGATACCGCCGAATGGCTCGGCAAAATCGGCGACGTGTTCGCCGCGAAGCTGGCGGGTGTCGGTTTGATACCCCCACGACGTTCCCGCAAGCTCGGCGAATTTCTGGACGCCTACCTCGAAGGCCGCACGACCGACTCGAAGCCCGCAACCGTCGTCAATATTCGCCGCGTGGTCGTTGATCTTTGCACGGTTCTGGGGCGTGACACCGACCTGCGCGCTGTCGTCCCGGAACAAGCCGAGGGGTTCAAAACGTTCTACCAGGGGAAGAAACTCGCCGCCGCAACGATTCACCGGCGGTTGAAGACGGCTCGGATGCTTTTCGGCCGTGCGAAGACGTTGAAGCTCATTTCGGAAAATCCCTTCGCCGACGTGCAGGCGAAAAACGCCAACCCGCCCGAACGGATGCACTTCATTTCCATCGCCGACACCGAAAAACTGATCGCGGTATCGAATCCGACTTGGCGGACGATCATCGCGCTGGCCCGCTACGGCGGGCTTCGGTGCCCTTCGGAAGTTCTCATGCTCCGGTGGGAACACGTCGACTTCGCCACGAACCGAATGACCGTATCCAGTCCGAAGACGGAACACCACGAAGGCCGTGCTTACCGGGTGGTGCCGATCTTCGGTGTTCTTCGGGAATGCCTCGAAGACGCTCACGAACTCGCCGAGGTCGGTGAAGTGTACGTCGTGGGCGGGAATCAAGGCGACACGTACCGCGCCTCATCGCAAGGCCCGGGTGGCTGGGTGGGCACGAACTTGCGAACAACGTTCGAGAAGATACTGCTTCGCGCCGGTTTATCGCAATGGCCACGGCTGTTCCAAAACCTTCGATCGTCACGGGAAACGGAACTAATGCAGAACCACCCGATTCACGTCGTTGCGGCGTGGCTCGGCAACACGCCGAAAATTGCACTCGGGCACTACCTGCAAACGCTCGAGGCGGACTTCGATAAAGCGGTTCGCGAAAGCGGTGCAAATTCCGGTGCAGTTGTGGTGCAAAATGCGGTGCAGACGGGAGCCGACAGAATCGGCCCGGAAAGGACGAACGCGCCGGAAAGCCTAGATTCCAAGGCGTCCCGTCGCGTTCTGTCCCATCCAGTCGAATACTGTACAAATGAACATATGGGCCGGGTGGGAGTCGAACCCACTTCCAACTCGTTATGAGCAAGCTGCTCGACCGTTGAGCTTCCGGCCCCATTGAAACTAATCTAGTTTTTCATTAGCACGATGCTAGAGCCGAACAATTGCAGTGCGTTCTCGGTTGTGCGTTCGCACAATTCGACTACGTCGATTCCGCGATCCTGGGCCAGGCAGATGGCCGTGTGGAACACGAAGGCTGGCTCGTTGCGTTTGCCGCGCATCGGTACGGGGGACAAATACGGGCAATCGGTTTCGACGAGCAATTTATCGAATGGCACTTCACGTGCGATCGCACGCAAGGCGTCTGCCGTCTTGTACGTGACCATGCCTGCGAACGAGAGATGCAAGCCGAGCGCTAAGCACGTTTTCGCGGTGGCGGCATCGCCGGAGAACGAGTGCATAATGCCGCGAACGGGGCCGTTTTTGTCGAAGTCCACTGTCAGCATTCGGACCACGTCGGCTTCGGCTTCGCGGCAGTGAATCACCACCGGTTTTTGCAACCGTCGCGCCAACTCCAGATGCCTCGCGAAGTAATCCTCTTGCATCGCAAATGGGGCGCGATCCCAGTAGCGGTCGAGGCCCGTTTCCCCGATTGCCACCACCGAAGGCGTTATTGCCAGCCGTTCGATTTTGTGCCAATCGTCCGCGTGTGCCTCGGCCACATGATTCGGTTGAATGCCAACGGAGGCGACGAGTATCGGGTACTTTGCGGCGAGTTCGACGCAGACAATGCTCGTAGAAATATCGATCCCCATCGCGACGATGCGCTCGACACCAGCCACTGCGGCGCGTTCGAGAACTTGCGGCAAGTCACTCTGAAAGCGTTCGTCGAACAGGTGGGCATGAGTATCGATGAGGCGTGGCATCGGGTGGCTCGGGTTGTTCGTGAAACGAGAATCGGGGGCCGCGTGGCCCCCGATGTGCGATCTCGCGTTTGCGGTTTCGGTCACTTGCTGCCTTTGCCGAAGTCGCCCGCAGTACCCATCGGGTTCGTCAGCGCACCGGCGTTTTTCGTGTCGTCTTCGACGCGTTTGATCCAGTCGTTCCAGCCTTTTTCGCGATCGACACGATCCGGTTCGTCGGAATCGGTTGCCGAATTTCGCACGAAGATCGAGCCATCGGGTCGCAGGATCAGCATCTCTACGGCGGACTCGTCTTCGACGTTGCGTTGCCCGAACGTCTGTTTGGTTTTCCCACCTTCGAAATCGACGCACATCATTGCGGTCGTGAAATCGACGAGTACGCCTTTGGGCTGCTCTTTGGCATTCGCCACTTTGTACTTCGGCAGCGTCTGGAGCAGGAACTTGACCTTTTCCGCCGACCAAAGTGGCAGCGAGATCAGTTGCTTCTTGCCGATGAATTCGCCGCGATTCACGGGGATCTCACCGAGCACCCACGCACCGAGCGGTTCGCGTTTGTTCCCATCGAGCAAGATTTGCTGCATCCAGGTTTGAATCTGGACGACGGGCAACTCGCCATTCTTGTTATCCAGCAGATTCTGAACAGCGCGGTCTTTGTACTTGGTGGTGATGGCATCGTGGTACTTCACGGGGTCGCCGAGGTACATGTTCAAATCGCTCGAAACCGTGACTTTCGTAGCAATCTCCGTCCATGGCCCGTTCAGTATCGCGACTTTCGCATCCGAAGGGCGACCGACATCGCGACGTCCGAAGTTCGGATTTTTCATCTTCACTCGAACGCGATACTGATACGTGAACCCCGGCTCGACATCGACATCCAGGAACCGGATCATCATGTGTTCGAGTTCGACCGACGCTTGGATGTTTTGCAATGCTCCGCCACTGCCGCTTCCGTAGGGGCCACCCGAACCATACGGCGAGTCCCCACCCATCGGCCCCATCGGCCCCATCGGCCCCATCGGCCCCATCGGCCCCATCGGAGATAATGGACCCGATGTTCCCGGGCGACCACTATTGCCAGCCGATCCGCGGTTCGCCCCCATCGGCCCCATCATCGAGACGCCGGGGCCGGATTTCTCCGCACCGGTGAAGTCGCCGAATGCCCCCGTACCCGCACCGCCCGTTGCACCGGCTTGCGGCATGAACGGATCGGACGTGTCGCCCTTAAACTTCTTCTGTTGATCGCTTTCGGTGATGACAGGTTTTTGTGCGAGTTTCAGTTTGTCGACAGTCGCACGGATCGAATCCATGCGAATCTCCGGATAGACCGCTTGCCCGTCCGCCACGGCTGGTAGCGGGATCGCCATCTTTTGTTCGTAACGGAGGAAGTAGCGAATGTAGCCATCATCGGGCTGGTCGGCCGTTTTGCGATTGTAGATTGTGTTGACGTACTGCCCGACGTGATCGTAAGTGCTGTAATCGAACACCTGGCCGGCAGCCGTTGTCACACGTCGTTCGACTTCGAAGCCATCGAATGTCGGGCCGCTCGGCGACGGCGAAGTCGTAGTCTCCCGCGAGGCTTCGTCGACGGTTTTGAGGCGTAACGCCCGGCGAATCACTTCGAGTTGGGCCTTCAGTGGGAAGGCCGCATGAACGACGATTGTGCGGCGAGGGAAGATAATGAACGCGGGTGGATTTTTGCCGTCGTACTGATCGATCGCTACGTAATCGACGGTCGGTTCGGACCGGGAGCCACCCGCATCGTACGAACCCGCACCGGGAGCGTACATGCTCCCGGATCCGCCGCTACTGCCACTCGCGCCGTAGGGATTGCCGCCGCCACTTCCACCGCTGCCGCCGGCCGCACCGTAGGGATTGCCACCACCGGAGCCGCCACCTGCGGCACCACGCCCGCCGCCGCTTCCCATCGGCCCACCCATCGGTCCCATTGGCCCCATTGGGTTGGGTGCGGCAACGGGTGGCGACTTCGGCTTCCGGTCTCTCGGATTGGTCTTCTTGATGGCTTCTTCGATTGCTTTCAGATCGGTTTTGCCTATGTTGTGGCTCTTCAGCACACCGATTTGTACGGTGCCATTCGCACTAATTCGTAGGTCGTAGGCTTTCATCGGCAAGCGAACGAGGTCGAGTTGGGCATCGACAATGCCGAGGACGGCCGGATTCTCGCGGGCTTTGTTCGGCTGATCGACCGGCTCGAACATCGGGCTGATCGGTCGGAACTCATTCGGCGACACCATGCTGAAAGCGAGCGTGTTTTTCCCGATCATCTCGGGGGGAAGTTCCTTACTCGTGGAGCTTTCGTTGTTGATCTGCCCTTGCAGTGTGGTCGCACCGTTTCGGATTTTGTTCACGGCAGTGGCTGGGCTGTCCGCACCGGTCGCGGCGACGATTCCCAACACGCCGAGGACGGCGAGTCCACCGGCAGCGGCAACGAGTGCGAACTTCTCGCCCTTCTCGATGAGCAGTTTCTGAAGGTTGAATTTTGCCATCGGACGCTCTCCCTGATGATCGCTGAGTTCGTTGTGTGTGTGTGGGCGGAATCCGCGTTAGTTTTTCTTAGGTGTCTCAACTACTGGCGGCTTCACTACCGGTGGTGTGACGGGTTTTACTGGCTCAACAGCCGGTGGCACTACGGGCTTCGGCGTTTCCGTCGATGGTGGCGTAACGGGTTTTACTGGCTCAACAGCCGGTGGCGTAACGGGCTTCGGAGTTTCGACAACCGGTGGCGTAACGGGTTTCGGTGTTTCTGGGACGGTCGTTTTCCCCGTGGATTCGAGTTGGCTCGTCTCTGCGCCGTCCTTGGGTTTTGGGTCGTACTTCTCGTAAAGCGAGACTAAGCCATAGACCGTCAGTTCGACTAAACCCGAATTGGCCTGTGCTTCGGATACATTCGAGAGCGATGTGGAACTGAGGCCGGGGATGCCACCGAACGACATGCCGCCAGACCTCATATCCGCACCAGGCCCGTACGGCCCGGGGGAACCCATCGGCCCGGAACCGGAACTCGACTGTCCCATCGGACCGTAAGGCGAGGAAGACAAACCCATCCCTGCGGAGCCGTTGATCGTGCTGAATTCTTCGCCACTTTGCCCCGGAATTCCCGACGAGCCGCCCGTTGTGTTCGTACTCGAAGTGAGACCCGAAGCCCGTTTCCAATGGTACTGTACGCCTTCGAAACGCAGCGGAGAGTTCGCATACGCGATCATGACATCGGTAATGTATTGCTGATCGATGACGACCGTGAACGCAATTTGCATTCGGCGAACTTGATCGGTTACATCGACGTAGCGCTTCTTGTTGCCATCGGCGAGTTTCGTGAGGGACATCCCGCCCGCTTCACCGGGACGTATTGTGGCCGACAAACCGTTTGCACCACTCGCTGTGCTGTTTGGCCCGCCCGGCGTCATCATCATCGCGCTATCGCCCATTGGCCCTGGCGAGGCAGCGACTGGTGAAGCGGCTGTCGTAGGGTCCGCTTCCGGCCAGAATCGCGGGTTGTTGAGCACCGTGTAGAAATACTTGGCCGATGGGTAGCCGAGCGCGAGGCGTTCGAGGCGTCGAATCGGCACCGTCTTTTCATCGAGAACCTGCTCGACTTTGGCAATTTCGGTGAAGTTCGTTCCAGGGGGGAACACGTGCGAAGGGAGTGCGGGGATCGAGATCATCTCTTCACCAGGAACGAATTCGCCCTGAATTTGAAACTCGAATGGCGGCAGATCGAGACGCGCCGAATCGAACCACACTTTCAATGTCATTGTGTTACCGCTGCCGAGCAATTGCAATTGCTTCGTGCGATTCTTGATCTTTCCCGTCATGAACTTGCGACCGCCGTTGGGCTGATCTTTGACTTCAAGTTCGAGTTCCCAGATCCGGCTAACGAACTTCCGTTGGTTCGGTGGCGGCGGTTGGTTATTGTCCTTGACCATATCGAAGCGGGACAGCGAATCGTTGACGACTTTGATAGGCTCCAGCATCGCACGCTGAATCCAGAAGTCTTCCATCACGAGCCACATCTGCCGCGATTCTGGCTTTTTTTCGCCCCAATTGTTGACCCAACGGAGTGTGTTTTTCCAGCCCGTGGTCATTTTGGTCGGTGTGACTTTGCTTGCGATCGCAGCGTGCATCGCTTCGTAGACGCCCTGTTGGCGAAACTTCTCCGCGGCCGATTCGTCGAAGCCTTTGAGTGGCGAGCCGAACTTGAGATCGTCGTACCGCGAGTACAATCCGTCGGCCGTTTGCGGCCAGGTGTAAAGCTGGTTCGCAACGGCTTGTAGTTTCCAGTTGTCTTCCCACAGTGTCGTTTTCTTTTCTTCGAGCGTCTTCATCTTGGTGGCAATGTCTGCCACTGCGCCCTTGCCGACCGCTTTGGCAGCTAAAATGGCTTTCGTTTTGTCGTCGATGTCCTTCTTCTGCGCGCTGATCGCAGAATCGACCCCCGTGAACAGGAAGATCACGGCGAGGAACACGAAGAGCGGTGCGAGGACCGCAAGAATCCAGAAGTGGTGCTTTTTGAGTGCGTCGTTATTTTTCATGGCCGATACTCGTGTTCGTGTGGTTCGGAAAGAGCAGCC
>JAYSYI010000098.1:0-2288 GCA_043727665.1 Limnoglobus sp.
CGCGGTGGCATCGGGCACAATCCGCGGCTCGATTTCGGTCAGCGACAGGAACGTGCGAATTGTCGATGTCATCGGGCGACATCCAATTGCGAAGATGGGATTTTAATCAATCGTAGGCTGCAAAATCGATTCGTCCAGTGCAATCGGAAAAATTTGTTAAAGTATCAACAGGGTTTCAAAAGCGGGTTGGAAGGCGAAAAACACCCGAAAACACGGTTTTAGAGCCGGGAGAAATGTGACTTACCTCGATTATGAACGTCGAAAAACCGCGAACTTCCATAGAATTGGCTTCGCGATAACTACCGGTTTGCCACGCAACGAACCTTCCCGCCGCACCCCGCCATGCCCGAGCCGCTCACGTTTCTGATGGGTAAACACCCCGCGACTCTGCCTGCGGATTTGCGCTATTGCCGGAACCACATGTGGTGCCGTCCGGGGGCGGATGGGCGACACCAGTTTGGGTTTTCGGGGTATGCAGTGCGGTTGATGCAAGACGTGTATTTCCTCGAATGGAAGGTCAACGACGGCGATGCGGTCGCCATAAAGCAAGAGATCGGCTTCATCGAAAGCTCCAAGGCCCAAAGCGAACTCTATTCGCCACTCGCGGGCCAAGACATACGCTTCCATGCGAGCTTGCTAAACGATCCATCGGCGATTAACTCGGACACGCACGCAACGGGCTGGTTGTTCGAGATGGCCGCCGACATTTCGGGTACGATGGATGCGGGTGAGTATTACGCCTACCTCGAAGGGGCGTGGGCGACGGCGCAACGGATATTGAAGAACCAAGTGAACCTCGACGACGACGAGTAACTATGAGCCGCAAACTGACGGTCGTATTATCGCAAGCCCCCGGCAAGAACCCCGCCAAGCGCGGGTTGGAAGAAAGCCTAGCCGCCGCACTGATTATGGAGCCGGGCGTCGATGTCTCAATCGTGCCGAACCTCTACGACATGGGGCCGGACCACACCGGGCGGATGTTCCTCGAATCGGTGACGGGCGACATGGTCGTACTCAGTTGGTTGTTCCCACGTGCCGCATTTTGGCTACTCGACCGCGATGGTATCAAGGGGCAGTTCGGCATCACCTTGCTAAAACCGCCCGCCGACGATGAAGAAGAAAAAGAGAAAGAGAAGGAAAAGCCACTCGAAGGCATCGGCGCAACGGGAATCATCCCCGACCGGCACATTTACACGCTCGATTTACGCGACTTCAACAAAGCCGAACCGTATGTCAATGAGATCCGTCGCATCATCGCCGAGGCCACCGAACGGACGCACCAGAAGGCGATTGACAAAGCCGTCGCGAACCCAGTGATGATCTCGCTGGGGCTGCCATCCAAAAACGGCCACGCGGAACCGACGATCGCGTTGCCGATGTTCCACGCGGACGATTTGCTTGCCCCGGCCAACCGGCGCTGGTACCCGGTGATCGACTATAACCGCTGCACGAACTGCCTCGAATGCCTCGATTTCTGCCTGTTTGGTGTCTATGGCGTCGATTCGTTCGACCGGATTCTCACGGAGAATCAGGATCAGTGCAAGAAGGGCTGCCCCGCGTGTAGCCGCGTCTGTCCGCAAACCGCGATCATGTTCCCCGAGTACAAAACACCGACGATTGCGGGCGCGGACGTTGGCGCGATTGGCGGTTTGAAGATCGACCTGAGCAAGCTGTTCGGCGGCGGCGACACAATCGATGCACTGACGGCCGCCGTCGCCGAGCGAGACCGCGAACTCGTCGCCGACGGCCGCAACGCCGTCGGCCTCGCCGTCGGCATCCCCAAACGACAAACGGGCAAATCGCAACAACCAAAAGACGACCTCGACCGGCTCGTCGACGATCTGGATTTACTGGGGTTATGATGCACGCAGGAGGAACGACGATGGAAATCGCGAAACAACTGGCAATGGAGGTTCTGCAAGCCATGCCCGACGACTGTACGTGGGAGCAGATCCGGTATCGACTTTATCTCTACCACAACATCGAAATGGGTAAAGCAGATATCGTTGCGGGGCGAACAATTCCGCACGAAGTCGTCGTGAACGAATCGCTGAAATCGTAGTTTACTGACAACCCAACACCATGAGGTGCGAAGATGGAAAGTGCAAAAACAATAGCGAAGCGAATCGTCGAAAACCTGCCTGATGATGTGACGTTGGAACGATTACTCTACCGAGTCTATGTCGACGCAAACGCAACATTAGGACTGGCTGAGATCGATGCGGGCATGGGCATACCGAACGACCAAATGATAGCGGAGATGGACGAATGGCTCAAGTCATATGGTC
>JAYSYI010000099.1:0-7080 GCA_043727665.1 Limnoglobus sp.
GAGGGTTCGCCGATGAAGGGCGAGGGTTCGCCGATGAAGGGCGAGGGTTCGCCGATGAAGGGCGAGGGTTCGCCGATGAAGGGCGAGGGTTCGCCGATGCCGATGAATGCAGGGGAATTGGCCAAGGCCCAACAGCAATTGAAGGAAGCTACGGAAGCTCTCGCGCAATCGGCGCAGGCGAATCAAGCAGCGCAGGCGGCACTGAACCAGGCTCAGGCACTCGCACCGATGGCGGTCAAACCGCAACTCGATCAGGCGGCCCAGCAGTTGGCCCAGGCACAGAAGCAACTCGGCGAAGGCCAGCCGATGCAGGCGGGCCAGAACCAAGAGAAGGCGGCCCAACAACTCGGGCAGGCGTTGAACGCACTGAATGCCGCAGCCGCGGCGATGGGGCAACAACCGTCCCAGCCCGGCGAACCGATGGACGCCCAAGGGCAGCCCGGCGATAAGCCTGGCGACAAACCCGGAGACAAGCCTGGCGACAAACCCGGCCAAGGGCAGAAACCGGGCCAAAAGCCTGGCCAACAAGGCAAAGACGGCCCAGAGAAAAATGACGCGAAAGGCGAAGGGGATCGCCAAACCCCCGGTCAGATGAAGAACGCCACCGCGAGCGGGCAAGATAATAAAGGCGACGGTTCGTTCATTAACTTGCAGAAACGCGAACGCGATAAGGTCCAGCAAAACGCCGAGTCCGCGTTCCCTGCCGAGTTTCGCGAGCTCATCAAGCAGTACAACATCAACATTAAGAACGCGGGTAAAACGCAGTCGAAGCTCCCCGCGAAGCCGGACGAAAAGAAGCCATAGTCGTGGGCTTCGGGTGGGCAATTTTGCTCACCCGGTTTCTCTTTTGGAACGAGGTTGGCCGTGCGTATTTTCCTGTTACTGATCGCAGTTTTCTCTTGCACGCTTCTCCCTGGTGTCGCACGCGCCGAAGAGACCGTCAAAATCGATGAGCGCACCAAGAAGTCGATCGACAAGGCACTCGCGTACTTGAAGGACAAGCAGGATCGCGATGGTTCGTGGGGCAACGCGGCGATCACATCATTTGCGTTGCTGGCGTTTATGTCGAATGGCCACGTGCCGAACCAGGGCCTGTACGGGCCGGAAGTCGCGAAGGGCGTCCGGCACCTGCTTGCGGGGGCCAACGCCGATGGTTATCTCATCGGCCCGCACGGTGGCAACATGTATTGCCACGGCATGGCCACGCTCGCGCTCACGCAGGTTTACGGGATGACCGGCGATGAGGATGTGAAAAAAGTCTTGAAAAAAGCCGTCGATCTCATCGCGAAGTCGCAGAACAACGAAGGCGGTTGGCGGTACGAACCCAGCCCCACCGGTGCGGATATTTCCGTAACGATCATGCAAGTGATGGCACTACGCGGTGCGAAAGATAGCGGAATGCACGTCCCCGACGACACGATTAAGAAGGCACTGAAGTACATCGACAAATGCAACGACCCACGAAGCGGCGGCTACAAGTATATGCCGTATTCGTCCGGCCCCGGTTACGCACGAACCGCCGCCGGAGTGTGCGTGCTGCAACTCGGTGGCGATTACGAAGCGAAGCAGATCGATGCCGCAGTGAAGTACCTCGACAAGGAAGGCGACGACAAACAACACTACTGGTATGGCCACTATTACGCCGCCCACGCGATGCACCAAGTCGGCGGCAAAAAGTGGGAAGACTACTACGGCCGAATGAAAGAAACCCTGCTGACCAAGCAAAAACCATCTGGCGAGTGGCTCGAACGAATGGAAGCCCACAACGGTGCCTCTTATCAAACGGCAATCGCCGTGCTCATCCTCTCCGTGCCATCGCACTACCTGCCGATCTATCAGCGATAGTCCGTTGCGACGCGAATCATATACTTCATGCGGGCTGATTGGATACGTTTTGTTAGCCCGAAGCGCTAGAGCACTAGCGAGTAGTGGCAAGTCTGCGAAACGCGACGCAAAAGCGACATTTCCGGCATACGAACCGTCGTGTTTCGAAGACTCACCACGACCCGCGATCGCAGGCGTTTGAATTTCCTCCCTCGTTAGAGCGTCGGGCTAACAAGAATGGATTTTCTGATCGGTAACGTCTCATTTCAGACCGCGTGAAGTCCACGCGTTCCGCTACGAAGACTCCGCGTCGCGGCGAATTGTGCGTCGCGGCGAATTACTTCCCTGCCCAGACTTGCACGAGTTCTACAAGGACGCGGACGGCGGCGTCCATCTCTTCGAGGCAGGTCCATTCGAGCGGCGAGTGGATACTGTGTTCGCCTGTGGATAGGTTCGGAGTTGGCAGGCCTTTTGCGGTCAACTGCGAGCCATCGGTTCCACCGCGAATGATGCAATGCTTCGGCACCAAGCCCGCACGTTTTACGGCTTGATCTGCGTACGAGATGGCACGCGGTTCCTTCGCGATCCCATCGCGCATGTTCCGGTATTGCGCGTGAACATCGACGGCGATCTTCGCTTCGGGGAAATCGCGAATAACCGTTCGTGCGGTTTCGCGAAGCATCTCGGCACGTTCGTTCAACACCTCGGATTCAAAATCGCGAAGCAGAATTTGAATCCTGGTACACGCCACGCCGCCCTCGATTTGGTACGGGTGAACGAAGCCATCGCGGCCCTCGGTCGTCTCCGGTGAGAGGAAACGTTTCGGCAGGCGATCGAGGAACGTTCCTGCGATTTTGACTGCGTTCACCATCCGCCCCTTGGCAATCGCCGGGTGAATGTTGATGCCCGTAATCGTGACCGTGGCGCGATCTGCGGAGAACGTCTCGGCTTCGATCTCGGCCACACCTGCGCCGTCGAGCGTGTATGCCACAACTGCGCCGATTTCCGATGGGTCGAGGTGTAGCACGCCCTTGCCAATCTCTTCATCGCATGTGAAAATGACGCGAATCGGGCCGTGTGGAATCTGCGTATTATCGGTGAGCACGCGGGCCAGTTCCATAATCACCGAGACGCCCGCTTTGTCGTCGCCACCGAGCAGCGTCGTGCCGTCGGTCGTGATAATCGTCTTACCGATGAGCGTATTCAACTCCGGGTTATCGCTGACGCGAATCACTTTTGTCGGGTCGGCTGTCAGCGGGATGTCACCGCCACGATAGTCGCGAATGATCTGCGGGTTGACGCCCTTCCCCGTCGTTTCGGGCGAAGTATCGACGTGCGAATTGAACGCGATCGTCGGCGCGCCGGGCACGTTTCCGGGGATCGTCGCGAACACGATGCCGTACTCGTTTTGAATTGCATCGCTCAAACCAATCGCGAGTAGTTCGTCTTTCAACATACGGCCGAGCACCAACTGGCCAGGCGTGCTGGGGTATGTCGACGATTTCTCGTCGGCCGTCGTGTCAATCTTGACGTAGCGAAGGAATCGTTCGAGTAGCGTGTGCGTGGTCATGAGGTTTTCCGTGATGATTTTGAAATTACGCCCGCTTTCGGGCAGAGAGTAGCTAGCGTACAGGCTTCGCATTGCGGGCTGCGCGATCCACAAACGCGGCGGCCGTGAAGGATCAGTTGGTGGCTCACGCGCGTCCAGGCTTCTTGCGGCAGGAGTTTCATGAGTTGAAATTCGACTTTTACGGGGTCGGTGTGTTTGCTGAAACCGAGGCGGCGCGACAGCCGGCCCACGTGGGTATCGACGGTAATTCCGGGTGTGTCGAATGCATCGCCCAGTACGCAATTTGCGGACTTTCGCCCGAGGCCCGGCAGCGCCACGAGTTCCTCGAGCGTACGCGGCACTTCGCCACCATGACGCTCGATGAGTGCCTGGCAGGCGGCCCGTATGTTCTTCGCTTTGTTGCGGAAGAAGCCCGTCGATTGCACGTACGATTCGAGTTCGGCTTTGTCCGAATTGGCGAAGTCGTGTGCGGTGGGGTAGCGTGCGAAGAGCGGCGGCGTGACGAGGTTCACGCGCTTGTCGGTACACTGTGCCGAGAGCATGACGGCCACCATCAGTTGCAGTGGCGTGCGGAAATTCAGTTCGGTCGGCGAGTCCGAATAGAGTCGGTCCAACTCGCGCATAACCAAGGGGATCCGAGCAGCAACCGGTGGCAGTTTCGGGGCTGGCATCGGCTACCCGACCACGATCGGGAAGGCGGGCGGTACGGCAGCGGCGGCCTTCTTCTTTGCCTTACGCAGTTCGAGCGCGGCCCCGATGAAGTCGCGGAACAGCGGGTGCGGATGCGTCGGTTTCGACTTGAATTCCGGGTGACATTGCACGGCCACGAACCACGGGTGCATCGGCAGTTCGATCACTTCCACGAGCGAGCCATCGGGGCTGGTGCCCGCAATCTGCATCCCGTTTGCTTCGAGTTGGGCACGATATTCGTTGTTCACTTCGAACCGGTGGCGGTGTCGTTCGGACACGAGCGCAGACTGATACGCCGCGTGAGATTTCGTCCCGGCTTCGAGGCGACAATCGAACGCACCGAGCCGCATCGTGCCGCCAACTTGCGTGATTTTCTTCTGCGCATCGAGCAATGCCACGACGGGATGCGGCGTGTGTTTATCGAACTCGGTCGAGTTCGCACCACTGAGGCCGAGGACATTGCGTGCGAACTCGATTGTGGCGCATTGCAAACCGAGACAGATGCCAAAGAACGGAATGTTGTGTTCGCGAACGAAGCGAATCGCGTCAATTTTGCCGTTGGTGCCGCGTTTGTCGAAGCCACCGGGAACGAGCAAGCCATCGACTCCCGCCAGCATCGTCGCCCCTTCCTGTTCGACTTTCTCGGCCTCGATCCGTTGCAGTCGCACTTTGCAGTCGTGGAAAATCCCGGCATGATCGAGGGCTTCGTAAACCGACTTGTACGCATCGCGGTGTTTGACGTACTTGCCGACGAACGCGACCGTGACCTCGTTCGTCGGCTTGATGATGCGGGTGAGCATCTCTTTCCAGTCGGACATGTCGATTTGTCGCGTCGCCGTCAGGTGCAGTTTCTCGACGATCAACTCGTCGAGTTTGTTCGTGTGCAAGCTCAACGGCACTTCGTAGATACTGTGTTCGCGATCCTTTTCCTCAATGACAGCACGGCGTTCGAGGCTGCACATCTGTGCGATTTTATCGCAGTCCTCCGACGGAATCGTTCGTTCGGTACGGCAGATAATCACATCGGGCTGGATGCCGATCTTGCGGAGTTCCTGCACGCTGTGCTGCGTCGGTTTCGTTTTGAGTTCGCCCGCCGCCTTCAGATACGGCACGAGCGTCAGGTGGATGAACAGGCAGTTCGAGCGACCCGATTCGAGCGCGAATTGACGGATCGCTTCGAAGAATGGCATCCCTTCGATGTCGCCGACGGTGCCACCGATTTCGGTAATCACCACGTCGATATCGGGCGCGACGATTTTGCGAATGCAGTTTTTGATCTCGTCGGTCACGTGCGGAATCACCTGCACGGTTTTGCCGCGATATTCGCCGCCCCGTTCTTTGGTGATGATCGACTGATAGATTTTTCCCGTCGTGAAGTTGCAATCGCGATCGAGGTGCGCATTCGTAAATCGTTCGTAGTGGCCGAGGTCCAGGTCAGTTTCCGCGCCGTCGTCGAGAACGTAGACTTCGCCATGTTGATACGGGCTCATCGTTCCTGGATCGACGTTGAGATACGGGTCGAATTTTTGCAACCGAACTTTAAGGCCGCGACGTTCGAGGAGCATGCCGATCGATGCCGACGTCAGCCCCTTCCCGAGTGAACTGACCACGCCGCCCGTCACGAAAATATGCTTCGCCATAGCACCGAAACCCCAACACCGGTCCCGTCGGGGCCACGGTGCGTGAACGTAATCCCACTCGCCCATCTTTAGCTTATGGAACGCGATGCCCGACGCAACCGACCGCGTGCCACTATGCCGCACGGCGGCGTGCGGCGGCGCGGGTAAATTCGACGAAGGCGGCATAATCTTCGGGAGTATCGACGCCACGATGCGCCTCCGCAATGATGCCAACGCGAATGACGCCACCGCTGCCGAGCAACCGAAGTTGCTCGAGCTTTTCAGCGATCTCGATTGGGTGTGGTGGCGTTTGCGCGAGCCGCCGCAGCGTCTCGCGGCGATACGCATAAATGCCGACGTGTTGCAGAAATAACGGCGGTTCCGCATGGAAATCGGGTTCGTCATCACGAACGCACGGGATGGGACTACGGCTAAAGTACATCGCACGCCCCGTATCGTCGCAGACGACTTTGACGCAATTGCGGCTGTGGTAATCCGCGAAATTGCGTATCGGCGTGGCCAGTGTGCCAACATCGGTGCGAGTGTCGCGCATCATGGTGGCCAACCCGTCGATCGCTTCAGGATCGAACAACGGTTCGTCGCCTTGAAGGTTCAGAATGACGTCTGCATTCGGGAACTGCATCGCGACTTCGGCCACGCGATCCGTGCCAGAGGGGTGATCGTCGCGGGTCATCATCGCGCGGCCACCGAACTGCGCCACGGCATCAAAAATTCGCGAATCATCAGTGGCCACCACGACCGCCGTGGCCGATTTTACCTGCATCGCACGTTCGTAAACGTGCTCGATGAGGAACTGGCCCGTCTCGCGAAGTAGCGGTTTGCCTGGCAAGCGCGACGAAGCGAATCGGGCGGGAATCACGACGATCATGTTCACGAAAATTCTCGCGACGCGGAAGCGGGTCGCAAGACGATAATCGGTAACACAGTCGGAACGCAAGTCGGGATGTTTCCGTACTGGCATCGAATGCCCCTTGCCCGCGCATTAGAATGGAAGCGTTAGATGGAGGGGTGGCAGAGTGGTCGATCGCACTGGTCTTGAAAACCAGCGTACCGAAAGGTACCCAGGGTTCGAATCCCTGCCCCTCCGATAAACGTATGTGCAGTATCTCGCATAACGTCGCATGGGGAAGCAGTAAATGCTTCCCTGTGTTCGTTTTGTAGCAAAGTGTGCGATTCGGTGCGATGGCTTGCAGCCATCTGCTGCGCCGGTTTTTGCGCCACTTGTGCGCCGGATTCTGCGCCACGTGTCGCACGGTGGAAGTGATCGTCCGTCGTTTGGGCGTAGTGCTTCAGGCACACCTTCGCGTCGTGTCCCATCCAGAGTGCCACGACGTGGACGGGGAAGGTTTCCAACAG
>JAYSYI010000100.1:0-7077 GCA_043727665.1 Limnoglobus sp.
CGCACCAGGGAGGCCGGGTGCGGGCAAAGGTTCGTTAGTTGATTCAGATCACTCGGAGCCGGGGAGCAGGCTGACCTTCGGGAGCGGCAGGTCGGTGGCGATACCGGTGAAGACCGATGTCGCGGTGACTTTGATGCTCTTGCGGTCGGGGGTGACTTCCATTGTGGCACGCATTCCGGGTGCGTTTGGTGTCACACCGGCCAGTCGACTTTCGTGCGATTGAATTACGACGGGCAGGGTCGTCTTACCGGTCGCCACTCGCGGTCCGGCTTCGTTGCTGCTGATACCACCGCCGAACCCGGTCTTCATTGGGGCGGGGGCCGCCGTGGTTTCCAGTCGCGTTGCGGTCGGTTCTTCGAATGGCAGCACGGCCAATTCGGTTCGCGATCCGCCGTCGACTTTCACTTGCACCGAGTCGCTCGAACTCAGGTCGATCGTGTAATGCTCAGTCGCTTCACGTGGGGTTCCCTTGAACTTCGTGACGACGACTTTCGCATTGTTGCCGACCGGCGTCCCGAGCGACTTCTTCACCTTAACGGTGTAGGAGCCACTCATCGCTTGTGCCGCCGTGTAAGACTCGAAACGATCGTCGGTCGGTTGGCCGAGGATGTCCGCCTTCACGACGCCACCACCGATCGTTCGCTTGTGGGTTGGGCTAGCCGTCGAACCCGATGGTTCCGTAACGAGCAAGTCCAAGTCCGCGCCGCCCTGCCATCGCAGTTCGATGACGAGTTCGCGATTGTTTTCCTGTTCGAGCGTCTTCTTGAAGCGTGCGACCAATTCGGGTTGGTTCGCTCGCTCGAACTTCTCGACGATCTGCCCGAGACGTTCCTTCGTCTGTGCGTGGTAGTTCACGCCTTCATTGCTCCAATCGCGTGCGAGCAGGTTTTCGGTTGCCCAGTGAATCACGTCGGTCTGGACATCCTTCGATTTCTCGGCATAGGCGAGTGCATTGGCATACGTCGAAGGCATGTTCGGCTCGATGCTGGCGGCGCGTTGGCAGTATGCCAATGCGACGGGCAGGTTGCCGTTCTCGTCGGCGATCTTCGCGGCTTTCATGTACGACTTTGCATCGTTCGCTTCGAAGTCTAACCCGGACATTCCGACTCGTTGAATCTCGAACGAATCCGCTTTGCCATCGCGGAGTGCGACGGCGAGGGCTTCGTGGGTCCAAGCATCAGTCGTGAGGCCGTGACGGATACCGGACTTCAGCACTTCGGCGGCGTGGGCTGGCTCTTTGTACTCGAACAGGAAGTCCGCACAGGCGACCACGAGGCCGGGGTGCTTTACGTTCGACTTGCCGAGAGCCTGTTGCCACATTCGCTGTGGGTTGCTCTTATCGATCTCTTTCAACAGCGTGCGGACGTCTTCGGCGGCATGTTTGAGCTTCGCTTTTTCGACGGCCACCACGGCATTGTCGCCGGGCTTCGGTTCGGCAGCGGCAATCGCTGCGATGACATTACCATTGGCACCTCGTGCAGGGTTACCGGGGCCACCCGCGGCACCGCCTTCAGCCTTCTTGAGCTTGATGCTGCTCTGGGGGTGATACTTGCCCGTTGCTCGGACGATGAGAGCACTCGTCGGCGGATAGAACGCGAGCGAGTTCAGTTGATCTTCTGGCAATAGTTTGGGGACTTCTTCGTTCGGCTGGCCGTTGCCTGTCGTGACGTTGAACTGCTGGTTCACAGTGGCCCATTCACCGCGTGCAACGACTTCCGTAATCAGCGTCGTAATCAGTTGGTAGTTCGGTAGCGAGTTCCCTTGGATACCGAACTGGCCACCGAGGTTACCGAACTGGCCGACCTGGCCGCCACCGACGCCGGTTACGCCACCACCAGCACCCAAGTTGTTTGCGGCACCGCCGCCGAAACCACCCTGAATTTGGCCACCACCGCCACCGGCACCACCAACACCACCACCGCCAAGACCACCACCGATGCCACCGATACCACCGCCACCAAAGCCGCCACCGCCGAAGTTGAAGTTACCAGCGTTACCTCCGAAACTCGCTTGGCCGAACAGCGACAAGTTACTGCTCTGAACGCTCTGATTCTGTTGTAACACGGCTTGATTGATCGACGACGGAATCTGGTACACCAGTTCAGTAATGTCGAATGCTCGCACAACCTTTTCTTTCAAGCGTTTTTCGACAGTCGTGATCTCGATATATTCGGGGCGAACCATGTAAGTCGCACCGATACTCGAGAGCGCGATATCGAGGAATGAGCCGACTGTAAGACCGTACAGCTTCTGCTTGAGTGTGAGTTTCTTGTCCATGATTGCGGGGACGCCCGCCGATACGAACTCGTCTTCAAGCACGACGAATTTGAGACCGTGATCCTTCTCGAGGAAGCTGATCAAGTCTTTGAGTGCCATGCCGTCGAGTTCAGTTTCGATCTTGACGCGTTCTGCACTTGGGCCGTCGATGATCGATTGCGTTCGTCGCATACTCGGCGAAACATCCGAACCGAGCGTCGAAGAACGATACTTATCGCGATCCGATGTGAGTTCGCGCCAGACGGCTGCGGGCGGGAAGTGTACGGGCGGCTCATCTGGATACGGGATGAACGACTTCTCGGCTTGCATCATCGTTAGCAAGTAACGGTCTTCGCGGATGCGAACGAGTTCGCGGTGTTCGCGGAGGTTCGTGGCCGCTTGGCCAATCATATACGCGGCCGTCGCTTCGACTGGGATCGCCAGGCCCCGCGATGTCCGCTCTTGGATCAGAACCTGGGCTTCTTGTTGGGCCAACTCGAAGCGAGCTTGATTCATCAGTTGCTTGAACGAATCGATCCGCGATCGCGTTTGCTCTTCGATCGTTTGCTGGCGAGCGTACTCGTTGACTCGCAAGCGAGTCTGTGCGAGCCGTTCGCGTTCTTCGGACAGGTTCCGCTTGATCGTCCCGCCTTGCGTCGAGACCGTTTGCATCATGGATTCGAGGTCGGCAGCAAGTTTCGCACGGTAGGTGTTGCCGAGTTGCGTGTTCGAAAGCACAACATCGCGTTGCCGCTTGAGGTCTTCGTACGCGGTGTCGGGGTCGGTCGCCAGAAGTTGACGAGCCTTACGGATCGTCTCATCGACGAGCACGCGATATTGTTGTTCTTGCACCGCTTGTTCGGCCTGAGCTTGTTGCAATCCGCTCGCCGCTTGTGCAGGGGTCGCAGGTGCCAACGGCTTCGCGCCCGGTGCGGGTTCCTTCGACAAATCTTGAAGACGGTTGCGGTCGGATAATCCGGCTTTCATCTGCTGACGGGTCAAGCCACCGGTACGCATCTTGACGATGACTTTCATCCCTGCTTCGGCTTCTTTGCTCGTCGGGTCGATTTTCACTGCGGCTTGATACAGTTTCTCGGCATGATCGAGGCGATCCGTACTGATTGCGCTGACGGCTTGCGTCAGGAATTCTTCGCGGAACAAACGGAATTGCTGGGCAGCCAGTGCTAACGCACGGTCGGCCGCCAGAATTGCTGGGGCGTCCTTAACGGGAGCGCTCCGCCATTGTTCGATCATCGCGTGCAGGAAGTAGTGTTCGCTGTCGGAGGGCGGTAGGCGTTCGGCGAGTTCCATCGTGACGGGTTGGCCCGCAACGATGCCTTCGACTTTTGCAGTAATCGAAGCGGCATCCGACTTCAGCGACCCGACGACGAGCGTCGCACGGTCCGCACGCAATGGCGGCAGGCGGGTCGGGAACACTTCGACCGCTTCGTTCGAATACGTAACCTTAGTGACCTTCACGATCGGTACGTCGATCGCGGTTCGCAATTGCGTTGCGAAAGTGCTTTGGCCGCGAATCGTCGTGGTATCTTCGGTGAGACGAACGACGGCACCACCGGTAAGCGTGGCGAACCCATGTAGGTTGTTCGCGTTCACCTTAATACCGAGCGGCACCGCGAAGAACGCGATGTTCTGTTGATCCATCTTGCCGCCGAGTTCGACGCGGATCGCTTCGTTCAACGGCACGAGGCTCGCGGAGCTTTCGCCATCGCCGAGGAACAGAATGACTTGGTTGCGACCAGGGTTCGGCTCGAATGCCGCCATGGCACGTTCGAGGCCGACTTTGAGGTCGGTGGCACCGGCAGCGTATTCGGTTTCCACGAGCCGGGCCGACGCACTGGTGACCGCTTCCGAACGGGCCGGCTTGAAGCCTTCTGTCATCGAGCGCGTCGCCTTCGGGTCGTTCAGGTTGATCGTCCAGACGTCGATGCGGTCGGTTTCCGCAACCGATTGGGCGAGACCATCGATGATATTGCGAGCGCGATTCAGCGGCAGACCCGCTTGGCTGGCGGACGTATCCACGAGCACCATGATATCGCGGTCGCGAACGCGGGCCGGCGTGGCGGTAGGCTTCAATTGCCACGCGAACGCGGCTTGCCCGGCGCTGTTTTTGTAAGTGAGTGCGGGTTTCGCGGCGAATGAGTTTCGCGCGAGATCGTCGGCCAACACGTTCGCTTCGGTTCGGATCGGTGCCGCAGGAGCCGATTCCCGTTTGGCACGAATCTCACCGAAGACGGTGGTACCGATGGCAGCGGTCACTGCCGCCCCACCGAGGATGGCCGTCAATAGCCGAAGCCGTTTGACGATTGTCATTGCCCTGGCGCTCCTGGTTGCAATGGGCTAAGGTGATAAGTACACCCCGCACAAAGGATCGTGAACTAATGGAATTTTTAGTCTAAAGGATGCTCGTACGCGGTCGCTATCCGAATCTGCCCAATCCCGCCCAAACTCGAATACCATCCGGCAAACGCGTTCGGAACAGTCGTCACATTCGAAAAACCCGACAAACTAGCGGATTACGCCCATCCTTAGTCTAACCGGTTCAACGGAACCTTGCCAAAATTGTTGGCGCGAATTCGTTGCCATTGTCGTGATGAGACTCCCGTTTGACGGTTCGGGTTGAAATTGTTCCCAAGTTCCGGGTAATTTGCGTCGATTACAGTGGTGAGCCGCCCCGGTTGTGTCATTTTGGCACGCCGCTCTCGCTCTTGGCAGGGACTGCCCAACGTGATCAGCCTGGTTCTCCCCGCTTACAATCCGGGTTCCGCCGTCGAACGCACGTGGCACGAAGTCCGCGAGTTCTTCGAAACGCGCGCCGATTCGTGGGAAGCCATCTTTGTTTGCGATGGCTGCACCGACGATTCCCCCGAACGATTGCAACGGCTGTCCGACGATACGAACGACCCGCGAATGCGGTTCGTGGCCTATTCGCCCAATCGCGGCAAAGGCTACGCGGTGCGTACCGGCTTGCAAGCCGCACGCGGGCAGTATCGCATTTTCACCGATGTCGACCTCGCGTATCGCTTCGAAGACATTGCCCGCGTTGCGGAGGAACTCCTCTGCGGGGCGCATGTCGCGATCGCATCGCGGGCACACCCCGATAGCGAAATGCTCTTACCCGTACGCTGCCTCGGGTATGCGTATCGTCGTCGGTTGCAAAGTGCGGTGTTCGGCAAAGCCGCCCGCGTGCTGTTATCGCTACGCCAACGCGACACGCAAGCGGGCCTAAAGGGCATGACAGCCGACGTGGTGAATCGCTTGTTACCCGAACTGACGTGCGATGGCTTCGGATTCGATTGCGAACTCCTGATCGCATGCCGAGTGGCCGCAATACTCGTGACGGAAGTCCCCGTGAGGGTTCGCTACGAAGACGGCGTCAGCACAACGGGTTCGGGTACGGTCCTCAAAATGCTCCGCGAACTCTGGCGGATTCGCCGCGAATGGCGTGGCCGCATCGTGCCCGTACTGGCACCCAAACGCGA
Organism: Limnoglobus sp.; assembly: GCA_043727665.1. GTDB lineage: Bacteria > Planctomycetota > Planctomycetia > Gemmatales > Gemmataceae > Limnoglobus. The sequence goes on from JAYSYI010000100.1 coordinate 5,757, forward strand.
TGTCGCGCCCGAACCGACCCGCAAAGCGGCATAATGGAACCCCACATGAACCCGCGATCCTTGCTCGTCACCGCCGATGATTTCGGCATCGGCATGGAAACCTCGTGCGGGATTCTCGACCTGGCCGCGATCGGCGTCGTCACTTCCACCGTGCTCTTGGTAAACTCGCCTCATGCCGCCGATTCCGTTCGTTTGTGGATATCGCAAGGGCAGCCGCTCGAACTCGGCTGGCACCCGTGCCTCACACTCGATTCGCCACTGAGTTCGCCCGATACCGTTCGCTCGTTGGTCGATGGCGACGGGCGATTCTTACACCTCGGCACGTTCCTCAAAAAAATGTTGCGTGGCCAGATCGTCGAAGCGGAAATCAAGATGGAACTGCGTGCGCAGTACGAGCGATTTCGCGAACTCGTCGGGCAGGTCCCGATGAACGTGAACGGCCACCATCACGTACATATCTTCGGCCCCGTGCGACGGGCGCTTGCCAGCATTCTCCGCGAACAAACCCCAAAGCCTTACGTTCGCCGCGTCGTCGAAACTTCGCGCACACTGTTCCGCGTTCGCGGCGCACGTCTGAAACGAACGCTGTTATCGCGGTTCGGCCGCCACGCGATTCGCCACCAAGCCGACGCCGGTTGGCCGGGCAACGACGCGCTGATTGGTATTACTGATCCGCCGTACGTTCATTCCGCGAATTTCCTGCCGAACTGGGTCGCGAATGCGAAGGGGAACTTCGTCGAATTGACCTGCCACCCTGGCTACCTCGATAGCAGCATCGAAGGCCGCGATGGCTCGTTCGCCGACGGGCAACTCCATCGCCGCGCCGCCGAATGGGCGAGCCTGCGCGATCCGACATTTCGAGCCGCCGTTCGCAACGCCGGCTTTACATTCGTGAGTGCGACCGAAATGATCGGCGGAAAACCGAATCGATTGCGGATCGCTGCGTAAGATAAAGCCGCTTTACCTTATGTGCGTTCGACATGAATCCGTGGAAGTTTTACGGTCGCAAGGAACCACTCGGCGCCCTCGCGGAACGACTTGCGAGAAAGCGTTGGTTCTTCGCGAAGGTGACGGGCCGACGCCGGATTGGCAGGACTACGTGATGGATGCGAAGTGATGAGAATCCTCGGTCGGCGTCGAGGTTGTTGCTTTGAGGCTTGCCGGCGGGTAGGATACACACGAACAGATATGCCTACCCCGAGGAAGATGACATGGACCGCGACACGTTCGACCAGACGATTCGCACGTTCAAGCATCGCACGCCTTTTCGCCCGTTCACCGTTGCTATGTCGAACGGCGACCGGTTGGAGGTCGATCATCC